>JAPLCS010000423.1:1132-5917 GCA_026392145.1 Fimbriimonadales bacterium
AAAGTTTAAACCCTCGCCACCAACTCTCTTACTGTTGTGTACACCCACAACTTCTCCAGTTTGATTACAAACGGCTCCGCCACTGCTACCAGGTGATGTTTGACAGGTGTGCTGTAGCATCTGAGCAGATTCAAAAGTCCTATACTGACTAAGAATCCCTTCCGAGATAGAAAATTCTAGACCAAGTGGGGCGGAAACGATAAAAAGCTTTGATCCGATCTCTTGAGCCTTAGTTTGCATTTTTACTTCTGGCCTATCCAAAAATCTTGCTCTAAACACGGCTACATCATTTTTCTCGTCAACATCAATAAGACCTGTTGACTCATATTCTTTGCCGTCTGAAAATCTTACGGTTACAGTTTTTGCATTCTCTATAACATGAGCAGCTGTACAAATCACACCATTGGATTTAAGTACAAACCCAGAACCTGAAGCCACATCAGTTTTAATTGCTACCATGCTAGGAGTCAAGTTCTTATATATCTCTTTTGCATCTTGTTGCATAAAAACAACAACAGAAAGGACTGAAGACAACATGAACAAAATTTACCTCACATTAATCCAAATCAAAGAGTTGATTATTTATCTAACGGTATCGTTACCAAGACATGTAAGGCGCTTCCCTATCCACAGGTTTTAACCTACGGAGAGGAGAAACAAATCACTTTACAAATTTTACGGCTTCAATCTCCAGAACTACCGTTGCCTTGCCAGGGATAACACTTCCCTTTTTCTGCTCATCGGTATCTCTGGGTGGCAACCCACTCTCACCAAATGCCAAGTCACTATTCAAGATAGCCTTTCTCTTTTCGCCGACCTTGATTCCCAAAAGTGCCTGGTTAATTCCTGGAAGCATTCTTGGGTTAATCATCAAAGCCGATTCCTGATTAGGATCTCCTAACTCCTCGGACTTCCCTTCTACTTTTAGACTTAATTTGCAAGAAACCGCTTGCCCAATTTTCAATCCGTCACCGGTACCTTCCTTCAGAATTGTGATCTTTGCCGCTGGAACAACTTTTACCAACTCAACATTGAACTTAAGAGTCGCATTGGGCGGAATATCATCGCCGGCACCAGTTGCGCCATAAGCAAGTGGAGATGGAATAGTGAGGTTCCTCTCTCCCTTGGGCTTCATACCGAGCACACCCATGTCCCATCCTTTGATAACCATTCCCACACCGAGTTGAAACTGAAAAGGCTCATTTCGGTCTCGTGAGGAATCAAATTTCTTACCATCCAAAAGAGTCCCGGTGTAATGAACTTGAACTACATCCATTAACTTAGCCGCCTCTCCTTTACCTGGCTTAACGTCCTGAATTACTAATCCTTCCGGTGATGCTTGAGTGCCTTGAGCTTGCATGAGTACACAGATGAGTCCTAATGAAATCATCCGCACAGAATACATGATTCAATCAGTAATTAAATACATTTCAATTCAATACATAATGAAAGTGAATGAACGGAAAACGTGCCAGCGAAACCGTAGTGACCATTGCCGAAGTTATCCGACCCAATGAAGCTAACTTTATTGGCAAGCTCTTTGGCGGCGAACTGCTCGCTAAAATTGACCTTTGTGCCTATGCAGCCTCAGCAAAACATTCAGGAACGGTCTGCGTGACCGCTAGTTTTGACCAGGTTGATTTTCATGAACCAATCGAAGTGGGAGAACTCGTGACTTTAACTGGTCGAGTTACCTTTGTTGGACGCTCCTCCATGGAAGTAATGGTTGAAGTGCATGCTGAAAACCTAAAACATAGTGTTAAAAGACACACGAATACTGCAAGGGTAACTATGGTGGCAATTTTGAATTCAAAACCCATCGAAGTCCCACGACTCATCTGTGAAACCAGAGATGAAAAAATCCTTTTTCTCCAAGGAAAAATGAGAAGGGATTCAAGAAAGCGTCTCATCGACGAACGAGCCCAGGCCTACGACAAAATCGAACACTTGACGGATGCTGAACTTGATCTTGCTATGCAGGATGCCTGACTCACGCTCAAAAAAGTAAAAGTGTAGAACCATGACACCAGAGCTCAGACGACTCCAAACCATTCTTCGAGAGTGCTCGCAACTTGCTTTGGATGCAAAAGCAACTCGGACCATGGAGATAAAACCAGACGGCTCTATTGTGACCAATGTTGACCGCCTGATTGAAAAATATCTTCGAGAAAAACTTCCCCTTGAATGGAAGGGCACCAATGTTTGGGGCGAAGAATATGGTTGTGAGCCGATGGGCGCCAACGGACTCTGGTTAGTTGATCCCATAGATGGAACTTCAAACTTTGCCTACGGAAACCCGCTATGGGGAATTTCAATTGCCTTAGCTCAACCCGATGGAATCCAACTCGGAGCCATTGCTTTGCCAGAATTAAACATAGAACTCCTGTCAGAACGCGGGCGTGGGGCGTACTGGAATGATGAAAGATTGCCTCAGTGGGAATCAAAGCCCATTCTTCACCACGAACTCATTAGCTGCAATGATCGAATCATGAAGCTGATGAATATCAAAGTCGAAGGAAAATCACGCCTGTGCGGTGCTTTTGTGATTGATGGTTCATTCACGGTCAAACAGTGGTTCAGAGCCATGTATTCAGGAGGCGAAAAACTGTACGACATCGCTGCAGTAGTATTGGCGGCTCGAGAAACTGGAATGCCCATCAACTATGCAAATGGCGATGTCTTTGATGAGACAAAGCTCCTCAAAGACATCTACATCCACCAAACTTGGAAAATAGGCTAAATAGCTAAAATGTGGAGAGAGCCAAACTCAAGAATTTCTCCATGAGGCCGTTGATTGACTCCCTCCGTTAACTAAAATCCGACGATAGCTAGGCTAGTATTATCGCTTCATGTTAATGAGATCTTGGAGCATCTCATCAACGGTAGTAACAATCTTAGTATTGGCTTGGAAACCACGCTGAGTAACGATGAGATCCGTAAACTCGTTACTGATATCAACGTTAGACTGTTCCAAAAATCCTGTACTAACGATGCCACGAGATCCTGATCGAGGAGCGCCAATAATTGGATAGCCGCTATTATCAGTACTCAAGAACTGGTTCGATCCATTTCGCTCAAGACCCAGTGGATTGCTGAAGTTAGCCATCGCAACTTGGGCAATCGGTCTCGTCAAACCGTTGGTAAAGATGCCAGTAATTACACCATCTTGCCCAATCGAGTAGCTCTGAAGTCCACCTTGCGGAAAACCATTTTGCTCAATTCCATTCAGCTGTGAGGTTCCAGTCAACTGAGAAATATTCGAAAAATCAAGATTGACGCTAAATGAAGTAAACGATTGACCAGCGCCAGGAGCAACTGTAATCTTGTTGAGACTTCCAACCGGCAAGCCAGAAATCTGCTTTCCATTTCCATCAAAGAAGAGTTTAGAGTTACCTGCTGTAGCGCTTGACCCAAGAAGCGTGGCACCAGGAGTACCCGGAATTCCTTCGTAAACTTCCCAATCCCAACTAGCAGTTGCGCCCGCAGGAGACCCCGCAGCGGCAGGTGCCGTACGATTAAATGCTTTTAACGTAACATCGTGGGCTCCACCAATGGAATCATAAATTCTCATCTGAGTGGTCACAGAATCAGTTGCGGTAGCCCCGCTGTTGAGATTCCCTGCCCACTTGGTATCAGTGGTAACTTGCACAGTATTTAGTTGTCCTACTGGAATCTTTATGGAGTTCAATGGACCCAAGGGTGAAGTTGAATCGATCTTTCCGTTTACATCAGCAGTCCAACCAATAACCCTCTCGCCAGTAGCTCTTTGGATCAAAGTCCCAGATGAATCCAGTTCGAGTCCACCATCGCGACTAAAGGCCATTCTCTGTGCATTCGAAGTAATAAAGTATCCGTTGCCCTGAATAGCAAGGTCATTAACTCGGTTAGTTTGGTTCAAAGCACCTTGTTCAATGTTGGTGTCTGTTCCGGTGACCATAACGCCAAGTCCGTATTGAACCGAGTTTGTACCGCCTCGACCTTCTGTAGGACGGGTTGCACCTCTGGTGGTTTGAGACATCATGTCACCAAAACTGACACGATTGCCCTTAAACGCAGTAGTGTTTACATTGGCAAGGTTGTTTCCAATTACGTTGATTTTTGTTTGCTGCGCCTTGACGGACGCAACGCTTGATAACATAGCCTGAAGCATAATTTGTTCCTAACTGTTTGGTTGGAGCAAAGTCGGGTTTCAATCTTAGAAGAGCCCGTGCTTCCCAGATCTGCATCTGAGTCCAGCATTTTTCTTTGCACTTTAATTGTCGGTTGGTCTGAGAATTTCCTCAGTGTTTAAACGATGATTGCGCTATCAATGTTGGTAAAAACATTATCTTTTAATGCACTTTTATCAACAGCAGTGATAACGGTTTTATTTTTGATACTTACTACCAGTGCAGCTTCGTCCACTAAGACCAAAGATTCCTTTGCTCCTTTTGCAGCAGCTTTTTCAACACCGGACATAACACGATCCCAGGCAGCTTGATCCAGCTCAATGTTTCGACTCTGCAATCTTGTCTGAGCGTGGCCACTGAGTTTGAGCCTTTCCCCAAGAATTGCTCCAAACTCACCAGGAACTGGGACTTTAGTTGGCGAAACGGGAGCTACAGGTTGAGTCCCCACCAACTCAGATATCTTTGTATTTTGAATTCGATCCATCTAATTTCCTTCCAATCATTCGCCCAAGCTGATTATTCCGCTCGGAGAAATGGTTGTTAACTTTCCGTCACTCCCCTTGACGCTAATCACAATGTTACCGCCTTGAGCTGCCACTGTCGAAACTCTTCCTTC
>JAPLCS010000084.1 GCA_026392145.1 Fimbriimonadales bacterium
TCGAGGGTGTAGTGACCTGCGGGGAGATTGAACTTTTCTTGAGGGCCGGTTGCGGTGACAAGCGGGAGCCAGGTAATTGCAAGGAGGCAGTTGATCATATCGCCCTAGGATTTCGCCTGAAAATATGGATTGTAGGCAGAAGACTGGTCTGTTTTCTGCCCACGTTTGAGTTTTATTGTACGAGAAATCTCGTCCGTTATTGGCTTTTGGATTTAGATGCTTTTTCCGGTCCAGAGTACGGCTCGGTAGATGACCTGGAGGACTTCGTCTTGGTGATAGGTTGGGTAGGTTTCGTGTCCGGGGCGGAAGTACATGACTCGACCCATTCCCTCGCCGTGGTGGACTCCGTTGCCTGGGCCTGAGGTGAATTCAGGGTCTACTCCATCGCCGACGGTCCAGATCATGCCGCTTGGGAATGTCTCGTTTCCGATGCTGAAGTGGGATTGATAGATGACGGAGAGAGGAGCGGGGACCTCGAAAGGAGCGCCGTACATTTCTTCTGCGGGGATGATGAAGTCACTGATTCCTTGGGTGATGGGGTGCCATGGGTTACAGACTCGAATGGATTCGACATCGTTGGATTCTCTCCAGCCGCCTTTGAGGTGACCGGTGCAACCGAGCACGGCTTTGAATGTTTTGCTGTAGTGTCCCGAGTGGAGGCAGATGAAGCCCATTCCTTTGTGATGGACTTGGTTTTTGACCATGTGTGCGACCTCATCGGCGACCTCACCGTGTCGAGCGTGACCCCACCAGATGAGTACATCGGTGTTGTCCAGTACCTCTTGGGTAATGCCTTGATTGGCTTCGTCTAAATTGGCGGTATTGATTTCTAGTTGTTTGCTTGAATCGAGCTTGCCAATTCCTTCTGCAATCGCTGAGTTTAGGCTATTTGGATAAATTTCAAAGGAGCGGTGCTGCGGGTTTTCATCCCAGATGAGGACTCGGATTGGTTTGGACATACGCATAGAGTTTGACAGAACGCAGCAGTGGCTGTGCTTCATTCTTGGGTGCTGAAAATTTTTGGTGCTGGAATTTTGTAGCGTAAAATCGGGAAAGTGGTTCAAGCTCGGTCCCCTTTCTTTTTCTGCACTTTTTTTGCCGCCACCTTTTTGGGTTTAGGGCTGGCGCTCATCTATGCCGCTCATGTTGACCCCAGTCGAGCTTTGGAAAGCTGGGCCAAGGTGGAGAGTACGGTGTATTTGATTCGGGGATTGGGGTGGGTGACAGCCGGGCTCTGTGGTGCAGTGCTAACGGTTATGGGTGTGATGGAGTACCGCCTGTCCCATGGCTGGGAGCCTCAATGGCTCTCGAAGTTTTTGCCCGCCGTATTGGTTGAGGAAATTAGGATCTATACCAAGCAGGATTCGGTGATTTTGGTGAGAACTCGAGAGGGGAACGAATATGAGTTCTTGCTTGATCGAGATGAGGAGCAGTTGTGCAAACCAGGTGACATTATTCACCTTTGGTACATCGGCAAGTATGTCGCCAATATTGTGGTGATAGAGAAGCATCATATTCAGCCGAATTTACGAGGGATTCGCAAAATTATGAGTCATCAAACGCAGAGTATTCGAGCTTGGTTTGTGATGGTGTTGGCTCCTGTAGTGGCAGGTTTTATGCTTGGCAAGGGGCTTGAATATTTGATTTTTCGAGAGATGGTCAACCAGCGGGGACCGAAATATGGACCCAAGGTGTGGGTTGTTTCTACTGGGGTTGCGCCCGCTCTGCTTGGGGTGGCTTTGACGGTCGGAGCCATTTTGATCTTTGTTGCTTCGATTCGGGCTTGGCTAAACGGTTGGACCGATGAATTTTTGGAAGAAGTTGACTCGTCCATGTTTCGGTCCAAGCGGAGCTTGTGGAATTGAAGACGTTAGTCGGCGGTTGACCTTTTAGTCGTCAATTTTTCCAAGCTTGAAGGCGTCGTTTTTGACGTGCTCCTTTGACCAGACTTCTTTGGCTTTTTGAGTCCATTTTTTGCCTTCTGGGGTAGCGGCGATGTTCACTTTCTCTGAAGGGTCGTTTGCGAGGTCATAGACTTCGATGAGGTCTGGTTTTTGTTTGAGATTTGGTCGGATTACCTTCATGTTTCCGAAAATTACGGCTTGCATGGCGGTGGATTCTGGGTATTCAAAGTAGAGGAAATCGCGAGCTTTGGACTTTTTGCCGAATAGGGCGGATGCGTAGCTTTTGCCATCGTTTTTGGGTGCTTTTGCAGTGCAGATTTCGGCAAGGGATGACATGGTGTCGTACCCTGCATAGGGTTCATCTACGGTGGAGTTGGGTGCAATTTTGCTTGGATACCATGCGATAAAGGGTTCTCTGAATCCGCCCTCGTAGAGGCTCATTTTTTTGCCTCTTAGTATGCCGTTGGATTCAAAAAACTCTGAGTCGACCCCACCGTTGAAGGTGGCTCCGTTGTCGCTTGTAAAGATGATGAGGGTGCGGTCGGCGATGCCGGCTTTTTCGATTGCCTTTCTGAGTTCACCTACTGTGTGGTCGAGGTAAGCGATCATGGCGGCATAGGTTGCGTGGGGACGAGGGGTTGGAAGGTAACCCGATTCACCGAGGTATGGCTTTGGGTCCCACTCTTTAGGGAATTTTTCTACCCATCTTTTGGGCGCTTGCAGAGCTGCGTGTGGGACGGTGGATGCATAGTAAATGAAGAATGGATTTTTCTTATTCTTCTCAATGAACTGAAGACTTTCAATGAGAATTTTCTCGTGGGCGTAATCATTGCCGCCGTAAAGTTTTTGGACTTCATCCAGGTCGTTTGGAACTGATTTTGCCTTTTGGTGTGCGTTGTAGGGTGTGTTGTTGAGTAGGTCGGGCTGGTGGTTACGCCAGAGGTAGGCAGGATAGTGGTTGTGGGCTCGGCGCTGGCAGAGGTATCCGTAAAAGTCATCAAAGCCGTGATCCATTGGAGTTTCTCCCGGCTGTGGACCACCGAGACCCCATTTTCCAAAGATGGCGGTTCGGTATCCAACTGCTTTGAGCATTTCTGCAATGGTGGTTGTGCTGGCGGGGAGGGGCGTTTGACCTTCTGGATCGTTGGGTCCGAACCCTCCTTTTTCTTTGTTCCCTCGGATGGGAGCGTGTCCTTGGTGGAGGCCGGTCATGAGTGAACATCGGGTGGGTGCGCAGACGGCACTTGGTGCGTAGAATCGGCTGAATTTGACGCCTTCTTTTGCGAGTTGGTCGATGTTTGGCGTGGGAATTTTCTTTTGTCCGTAGCAACCTAATTCGCCGTATCCGAGATCGTCTGCCATGATGTAGATCACGTTTGGACGTTGGGTTCCTTGGCTGGACGCCTCTGCAGGATTGAGCTTGAATGTTGCTGATTTGGAGGCGCTAGCTAGCAAGAGAAGCGAAAGTGAACCGAACACCCCTTTACTTTACTGAAAAGTTAGTTAAATTAGCTTTTGAGGACAAAGGTTGAGAAGTTCTAGTTCCTCTGATTGAGCTTTCGTAGTTCGAATGCGTTCGATTACTTTCCATTTTTCGGTGTCGCTCATGGCTCTCCAATGAGAAATCTCCTCAATGGTTCTTCCGCACCCATCGCATAGGTTGTTGCTTCCAAGTTTGCACACTGCCTTACATGGGGTTGGGCAGTGAGCGACTTCAGTGTCAGCCAGGAAGAATGTGCTGGATTCATTTGGTTTCCTGGTGGTTAAAGTAGGTCGAACCATTCGTTGGTGGCAAAATTTCCATCTTGGTCTAAGTCACCGACTTGGTTCTTTTGGTAGTCGGCAGCATTGTTGCCGTAGCCAAACGTTCCGGTGCGGTATCGGGGGGCTTGCGTGTTGGCATGAGTGTCTGCCCAGAGGACGCTGCCTCGGCCTGAGTGTCTGGCTTGGAACGCGGGGAAGTTCGATGAGGGCGGTTCGAGGTAGGTGTTTCCTTCTAGAGTTGGCGATGGATACTGCCAGTTGTTGATGCGGGCACAGGAGGCGAACGCTACGGTTTCGGAGATGGAGCCGATGGATGAGTAGTTGACGGGAATTGGCTCCTCTGCCCAGGTTGGGGGTGCATAGGAACTTGGGGAGAAGTAGCTGTAGTTGTATCCGTAGCCTGTCATTCCGGTTGCGGTTCTGAGGCGATTGGGAAAACTTGGGTCTTGTTGGATACCTTTGCCTCGTGTATAGGTGAAGAGTAATCCTTCTTCTTCCTGCAGTTTGACTCCATCAAAACTCCCCCACCAGTAGATTGTTTTAGAGTTTGGTCCGGAGGTTCGAACGCGCATGAGGGTGTCGTCGTTATCGGC
>JAPLCS010000283.1 GCA_026392145.1 Fimbriimonadales bacterium
ACTTAGGATTCGCAGTTGAAGCTCCAGGAATAATCTTGAGCGTGGTGCCGTGTGACCCACCCTTGAAAGTCAGTCCTTCGCCATAAATCACCTTGCCAGGCGGGTTCACCTTGGTATCAATCTTGCCCGAGGTCGGTGGCGGAATATTCGGGTCAACCACCCCACCATCAAACCCAGGTGGCAACGGCGGCAAATTCTTCACCCCGTCGTACCACATCAATTCGACAGGAGGCATAGTGCCCCGTTTTCCAAATCGGAAGGCTAGAGTAGTTGCCTGAGGGAAGATATATGGACTGTGCCCCTCAATGAACACGGGGTCAATTTCAGACGGTAGCCCCAACTGCAAGAACTCATGAGCAGTATCAAAAAGATGTGCACCCCAGTCGCCCAATGCTCCGTTCCCAAAATCAAACCACGAGCGCCAATTGCCATTCAAATAAGCCTCATTAAAACCATGAGTCTTCGCAGTAGTCAACCAAACATCCCAATCCAACGGGTCGAGCAAAGGTTGAGCCGGCATATAGTCAGGAACCACCATGCCATGCCATCGGCGAGAACTATTCATGAACGCGACAATCTTCGTCACATTCTTAATAACCCCCGCCTCTGTCCAAGCCTTAAACTGGTGATAATTGGCTTCAGAATGCCCCTGATTACCCATCTGGCACGCCACTTTATACTTCTTCTCAGCCGCCATCATCAGTTCAATCTGCTTAAAGCTATGTGCCATCGGCTTCTCAACATACACATGCTTGCCCTGCGACATCGCCAACATACTCACCGCAAAATGAGAGTGATCTGGAATCCCCACCGTCACCGCATCAAACTGCTTGCCCATCTTGTCGAACATCGTTCGGAAGTCCTGAAAATGAGCCGCATTAGGAAACATCTTCAAGATCTCTTGGGTGTGCTTGGCACCGAGTTGAGTGTCACAAAGAGCCACTACATTAACAAGCCCCGTCTCATTCAAAGCCTTGATAATGTCAGCACCGCGATTCCCAATCCCCACGCAGGCCAAGTTCACTTTCTCATTGGGTGAAATCGCCGCCAATCGAGCAACTGCACCGAAAACACCTGCCGAGGGCACAACCAGCGACCCGCCTGCCGCAAACACGCCCTTAATAAAGGTTCTGCGATCCAAATGACCTGCCGAAGGAATGGTTGGTTCTTTTGATTTCATGATTTCTGACCCTATGATTGCTTTGTCTGTACTAACTACTTTAACTCTTAATTTCCCGAAGCTTGATGTTCTTAAACGACACCTTGTTTCCATGGTCCTGAAGCAAAATGTGCCCATCCGGCAACTCCCCAAAGCCCGGAATCGACTTGTACTTACTCTTGGCAACTAACTCCCGAAAAGCTGCCGACCCACGCTCATACTCAAGAACCTTCTGACCATTAAGCCAATGTTCGACGTGCGCCCCCTGCACCAAAATCCGAGCATGATTCCACTCCCCAATAGCACTCGACCGCTTAAAGTTCGAAGCTGGAATCAAATCGTACAACGAAGAAAGCGTGCGGTTTCCATCCCGACCCAACTTAGCGTCAGGGTGCCTCAAGTCATCTAAAATTTGATATTCCAAGCCGATCGCAGAGCCAGTCAATGACTTCGCACCCGTTCCCGTCACTGGGTCCAAATTGGGCTCACAAAAGTACTTTATCCCGCTATTGGCACCCTCGGTAATCTTAAAATCTAGCTTCAGTTCAAACTGGCTATACCGTTGCAGAGTCACAATATCACCACCTGCAGCCGACTCAGCACCTCCAGAAGCGAGTACCGTCAACACTCCATCCTGAATGTCCCAGCCCTTCGCAGGAAAGGTAGCTAACTTCGCACCTCTCCAACCCTGAGTAGATTTTCCATCCCACAGCAACTTCCATCCCTGTGACCTCTCCGCCTTGCTCAACGAGTTGTCTTTGGGAGTCAAATCCGTCAGCATTATTTTGCGCCATCTCACCTGCGCTCCATCCTTCGCTTTGTCGTTGCCAATCCCATGTACCTGCAGAGCAATAAATCCACGCAGAGTCATCGAATCCGTAATCGAGGCGCAAGGAGTACCGTTCATCCACGTTTTTATTGAGTCACCAACCGCCTCCACCTTAACGTGGTTCCAATCACCCTGCTTAAACAACTTCCTTCCCGCGTCCGTGAATGCCTTACCATCTCCACCCAACTGACCGGGGAATAACCAATCCCGACGGGCCTCATCGTAAATTCCAGCCGACCACCATCGGTCGCGCGTCGGTTCAGGATCTATTTCAATTTGATACCCATGAACCCGGTTTGCAGGCACATCAATCGTTTTGCCTTTCCAAAACACCTGAGTCTTCTGGTCAAAACACTCACTCCGAATCTGTACTCCAGAATTCAGCCTCGAATCGACTTTGAAATCATATTCCAGCCGAAAGTCACCATAGGTTTGCTCGGTGCATAAAAATGTATTGCCCGTGTTCAGAACGCAGGAACCCACCATCTCGTTACCTTCAATCGCATAAGTGGCGTTACCTCCCTTCTTCACCCATCCAACAAACCCTTTTCCTGAAGCATCCAGAGCAGGCATCAGACTTACAGTCTTTTGAGCAACGCAGTGTGCCGACACTAAAGCAAGCATTGACACCACTAAATTCACCTTAATCGCACCCATTCGTCTCATCTCTTCACCCTCAATTGCCCATCTCTCAACAGTCCAAAAGCATTGCGATTATACATCTGCATATCACGATTTCAACCGAAGCACAATCACTCCACAACTCAACGGCGGGACCGTACAACCTTGCATCTCCACAATTTCAACTTGCCTCGCCTTACCCGGTGCATTCTTTGCTGTTTCAGTTTGACCTGTCACCCAATGGGCTTTCGCAAATTCAGAGTCCAATTTCAAGCCAGCCACGGTTTCAGGCAGCTTCAAAAACACCGCACCCTGAGTGGGATTAACCACCCCAATCGTCAATGACTGCTTATCCGCAGTCAGCGCCGCCTCAACATCAAGACTTCCAAAATCCCCCGTAATCCTGACAGGAATTGCCCCATAGTGGTGCCGATAAACCTGCAAAGCCAAACCCGTGCTCTCCATCTCAGCCGCCGTGCGGTTCGTCTTTATCGCCCCAATAACATTCACCGTCTGAGCATAGGTCGCTATGTGTATGACATCCGTCTGCCGGAAAAACTCATGCAATCCAGCCGCAATCCCCAGTGCATCCGCAAGGTCATACTCACATCCAAGCTCCCCGTACTGATAATCCCGGTGCCAATAATTCCATTCATCCATCGCGATGGGGACCAACTTTCCTCCCAAATGCTTCATGCCCTTCTGCATCTTGCGGTGACCATCCGCCTTCGACTTCACAAAGTCCGCCATCTGCCGAATCGCCTTCTCAATCGGGAACCGAGGCTTGTCATTCCAAGGCAGCCTTCCATCATAAAAGTGCTCCGAAATCATGTTCATATGGTCAGCAGATCGCTCCAATAACCCCTTTGACCAGCTCTTTCCAAACTCCTTTGCATTGGGATCGCCTAAATCCCCGCTCCCAATTAAGACCAACGAAGGGTCCACCTTCTTCATTGCATCCGCAACCCAGTTGTGCTTTCTCACATACTGATCCAGCTTCATAAACCCAAGTTGCCAATCACCCCACATTTCGTTGCCCACGCACCACGTTTTCACGTCATAAGGCTTCCGGTTCCCGTTCTTAACCCGCCACGAACCACCAATCGTCTTCAAAGTGCCGTTGCAATACTCCACCCACTGAGCCGCCGTATAAGCATCACCAAAACCGGTATTCACCGTCACCAAAGGATCGGCACCAATTTCACGACAAAAAGCAATAAACTCATCAGTCCCAAAGTCGTTATGCTCAACTCCTCCCCACGCAGGGTTTCCACGTGGCGGACGTCGGTCTCGATCACCTATGCCATCGCGCCAGTCATACCCACTCACAAAGTTGCCACCAGGCCAACGATAAATCGTGCCACCGAGCGCCTTCAACTGAGTCAAAGTATCACGCCTCATCCCCTTCACATTGTCAGCAGGCATAAGCGATAGAGTTCCCAACCTCACGCTTCCACCATCCACGGCCACAGAAAGACTCATTTCATCGCTCGTCTTGCTCGCCTTAAACCGATAGCTGTACTTGGCGTACTGCCCCGAAGCAACCGAGAACGAAGCCTCCTGACTATCAAATCGAACCGTTACTTTAGGCTGACCAGAAGCATTCTTCAACCAAATATAACCCAAATACTCTTTGCCTTGAACAACCCCCAGCCGAGTTTCAGAAGCAAGAAGAGGAGTATGCTCTCCCACAAAAACATCATCCTTTGACATCTGCACACTCCCCTGCCGAATCTCCCAAGGAGACGCACCAATCCCAGGAAAATCAGTCTCCAGCATCGATGTATAAGGAGCAAACTTGGTGGTAATCGGATGAAAGAACTTCCGATCTTCCAACATCTCAGCCCAAATCCCACCATAGATACACCGCCCCAAATGCTCAATAAACTGACCATAAATATAGGGATTGATCGGATCTCGTAACCTACTGAGATCAACTTGAACATCAATCGGCGTGGGGTTCTGCAATGCAACTGCCAAAAATGCCGCCATAGCCATCATCATCGCCGCAGTTTACACACGCTCCACCTTCAATTCATCCCCAATTCACGCGAACGACAAAGAAAATTCAAGTTCAAAACCCACCAAGGTCGTCTATACTTCGTTTGCAATGGGCATTCGAGCTATTCGGGCATATCAAGTCGACCTACCTCTAGTGGAGGGTTCCTACAACTGGTCGGGCGGAAAATCAGTCTCCGTGTTCGATAGCACCATTGTCGAAGTCGAAACAACGGAAGGAGTAACCGGATGGGGAGAGGTATGTCCCCTCGGTCCCTTCGACCTCCCCGCCTATGCGGCGGGAGTCCGGGCCGGCTTACTCGAACTGGGCCCCCACCCTCTGGGCTACGATGCCTGCGAAATAGGC
>JAPLCS010000252.1 GCA_026392145.1 Fimbriimonadales bacterium
GCCTGTCGCTGCCCCCAAGAAGTGCGTGAAATCATCTACGACCCAGAATCCTAAGAGAATCATTCTTCTACAGATTCAAAAGGGTATGTTATCAGAGTCAGTTACAGGCTCAAAACGTGAGCCACAGACAAAGTTGCCATGACAATAAAGTCTCAGTCAATGAAAACCGCCTGGTTGGTTGTGTTTCTACTGGCACCCGTAGCACTGCTGAATTATCTCGACCGCCAAATGCTCGCCTCCATGAAATTCTCAGTCATGAGCGACATCAAGGACATTGGAAACGACACCCAATGGGGGATAATGCTCGCTCAATTCAAGTGGGTTTATGCCCTGTGCAGTCCAATTGGTGGCTTTTTGGCAGACAGATATAGTCGTCGCTGGATAATATGCGGAAGCCTCTTTGCGTGGTCGGCAATCACATGGTGGACAGGACACGCAGACTCCTATCACACACTACTTTGGACCCGAACCGCAATGGGAGTGAGCAAAGCGTTCTACATTCCCGCAGCGCTAGCACTCATCGTTGACTACCACGTGGGAGCTTCCAAATCACGAGCCGTCGGCATCCACACCGCAGCAATCTATGTCGGCATCATCATTGGTGGGTTTGCAGGTTTAGTAGCCGACGAACCATCACTTGGATGGAGATTTGCCTTTTCCGTAACCGGTGCGCTCGGGGTTCTGTACTCCTTACCGCTGCTCTACTTTCTTCGAGATGCAAGAACCAACCAAACAACAAATTCTGAACTTACTGCACACCAACCAAATAACGAACAGAAATCAATTATCTCGCTGAAGAGCCTGATAACCAACCCGTCATTCCTACTGCTCGCGCTCTACTTCACCCTAGTAGCAATGCCAGGCTGGATGATGAAAGATTGGATGCCAAGCATGCTGAAAGATCAATTTAACATCAGCCAAGGCAAAGCAGGAGTCTCAGCTGGTCTCTACGTCAATCTGGCGGGATTTGTCGGACTGTTCATCGGTGGCTATTGTTCCGATCGTTGGGTTCGTCGGCACCTTCGCGGAAGGACATTTGTAAGCGCCATCGGAATGGCAACACTCATCCCCGCGCTCTACGGGCTGGGACACTCGCAGAATCTATCAGTAGCTATCGTGTTTCTCGCACTCTTCGGACTCGGATTTGGGTTATACGATTGCAACAACATGCCTATTCTTTCGCAATTAGTCCGCCCCGAAATTCGTGCGACCGGCTACGGAATCATGAACTTCTTGAGTGTAAGTGTCGGCGGATTTGCCGATATTGGAGTCGGAAAGCTAAAAGACCAAGGCGCCAGTTTTGAAACAATCCTAGGTATAGGTGCCATCTTGGTGGCAATCAACGTATTCTTAATCCTTCAGGTTAAACCTAAAAAAGAACTAACTCCAGAGCTAGAACAATGAGCCATAAATTAACCGGCCTAACCGCCGCCGTCCACTCGCCTTTCGATTCCTGCGGTGAGCTTAATCTTTCAGCGGTCGAATCTCAAGCCGCTCATTTAGTTCGCAACCGAGTCGAATTTGCATTTGTGGGCGGAAGCACAGGAGAAAGCCACTCCCTAAGTTTCGACGAAAGAATCAGACTCACAGAACAATGGTGCCTGGTTGCACCGTCCTTTGGAATCAAAGTCATCGTGCACGTTGGCTCAAACTGTCTTCGAGATGCAAGAAGTTTAGCCGCACACGCCCAAACCGCTGGTGCGGTTGCCATTTCTGCCTTGGCCCCGATGTACTTTAAGCCACAGTCATTAGAAGTACTGATCGACTGCTGCGCCGAAATCGCTTCAGGTGCACCTGCACTGCCGTTCTATTTTTACGACATTCCAGTGCTTACAGGAGTGAACTTCTCAATGCCGGCGTTCTTAGAACAAGCACCCGCCAAAGTTCCAAACCTCGCAGGACTAAAGTTCACCAACCCTGACCTCGTGGCATACCAAAAGTGCCTGAGAACTGGAATGGATATCCCGTGGGGCATCGATGAGCACATGCTAGCCGCCCTTTCAATGGGAGCTCAAGGAGCGGTAGGCAGTAGTTTCAACTTTGCGGCCCCAGTCTATCACCGCCTCATGAAAGCATTTTCAGAAGGCAACTTGGAAACGGCAAGGCAGGAACAACTTCGATCAGTTGACCTCATCACTCTCCTTGCATCCTACGGCTACATGGCGGCCGCCAAAGCAACTTTAGGCTTCTTAGGCGTGAATGTTGGAGGCCCCAGACTTCCTAATGCAGGCTTAACACCTGAAAAATCCAAGCAATTACAAAAGGATCTCGAAGCACTTGGGTTCTTCGAGTGGGGAGTTGCCTAAACTTGCTAACTCTCAGCCTGCTCGTGACTTTGGGAAACCTTCAATCTCCAAACCTTCAATCTCCAGGATGGAAACAACTTCCACCACTGCCCGACCCCGAAGGATTTGCCGCACCATTCGCAGGCATGAGCCATAACCAGCTATTAGTTGCTGGAGGTGCCAACTTCCCCGATAAGAGACCATGGGAAGGAGGCACCAAAGTCTGGTACGACAAAGTGTTCGCACTTGATACGAACACATCGAAATGGAGCGTAGTCGGCACGCTGCCTCGTCCCCTTGGCTACGGAATCTCCACAAGCTTTGAGAACCAACTCGTATGTATTGGAGGCTCAGACTCCAAACAGCACTTTTCTGATGCCTTTACACTTGAAATAATCAATCAACACCTTGTCACTCGCTCATTTCCGTCACTACCCATGAACCTGGCAAACGCCTGTGGAACTCTACTGGGTAGCCGATTAATAGTTGCAGGCGGTCAAGAAAAACCTGACTCCACATCTGCTTCAGAAAGAGTATTTGAGATAAACCTTGCAGCAAAGTCACCTACTTGGAAAGAATTGCCTAAGCTTCCGTGTGGCGGACGAATTCTCGCTACCTCAACAACGCTGAATGGAAACTTTTGGGTAATTGGAGGTGCATCACTCGCTCCCGATACACAAGGCAAAGCGGTCAGAACCTACCACAATGATTCATATCGATTTGATGGTAAGCAATGGCATCGTGAAGCAAACCTTCCTTTCTCCGTGGTCGCCGCTCCGTCACCTGCCCCATCCAATCGCCAAGGAATATTCCTACTGGGAGGGGATGACGGTTCCTGGGTGGGAAAACCACCGCAAACCCACCCCGGGTTTGCAAACACCATTCTTCGCTACGACCCAATTCGTAAATCATGGGAACTCGCGGGCTCCATTCCAGCCCCAAGAGTAACCGTTCCGACGGTGAGATGGGGATTAGAATGGATCATTCCAAACGGAGAACAAAAGCCAGGCATCCGCTCCAACGAAGTCTGGCAATTCACACCGAAGAATTAATAAAAATCTCCGATTCAGGTTCAATCACAAGAAACATCGAATGAAATCCAACTGAATGGAGTATGAAAATGACTTCTAAAAATTTATATTTTTTTTCAAAAATCTTGTAACTTAGCCAACTTTCGACCCTCTTTCACGTACTTTAGTTAACTGCAAAGTACACAGGTTGTCTTAGCAGGGGGAAGAGGATTCTATGAAAGAAATAACTATTCCACAGTTTGAGTTGGTCTACAACTCGCTGTCATTCGGAATCGCTGCTATGGGAGCAGCAACACTATTCCTGTGGCTAAGTCGAAACATGGTTTCGACCGCCTATCGAACGGCTGTTACGATTTCAGGTGTGGTAACCGCCATTGCCTTTTATCACTACATTCGAATTTTCGAAAGCTGGAACAGCTCGTACACTGTCATCAACGACACGATCACCGCAACCGGTGTCAAGTTCAATGATGCTTATCGTTATGTGGACTGGTTGCTCACAGTGCCACTCCTTCTGATTGAGTTGATTCTCGTCATGCGACTTTCGCAGGCTGAGACGACTTCAAAAGGACTGAAACTTGGCACACTCGCTGCCCTCATGATTCTCCTTGGCTATCCAGGGGAAGTAAGCGCAGACATGACAACTCGATGGATCTTCTGGGGTCTTTCAATGGTTCCTTTCACTATCATTGTGCTTGAACTGTTCGGTGGTCTCAAGAAAGCGATCGACAGCCAGCCAGAATCAGTAAGAGGACTTGTGAACAACGCTCGATTCCTCACCGTTGCATCCTGGTGCTTCTATCCTGTAGTGTTCCTTCTCCCTATGTTGGGTATGACTGGTGGTGCCGCAAGTGCAGCCGTCCAAGTTGGATACACGATTGCTGACGTAGTTGCAAAGGCTGTTTTCGGTATTTTCATCTACTCCATTGCAGTTAAGAAGTCCGAAGCTGAAGCTTCTGCCTAACGCCCCTTGCCTCCGCTGATGAAAAGAGTGATAACAAATACTCAAGTAGTAATCATCGGTGGGGGCTGTGCTGGGTTAAGCCTCGGGAGCAAGCTCGCGCTTGCTCCCGATTCACCTTCAACCGTCATCATTGAGCCACGAACCGAATACGTTGAAGATAGGACGTGGTGCTTTTGGGATAACCAAGAGTCACAGCACAACCACCTTCCCTTGAAGAGTTGGAATCAGGTTCATCTGTCAACGATTGAAGATGAGATAACCGTTGACTTAAAACATCGTCGATACCAAATGTTGCGCTCTGCTGATTTTTATCAGGACAAGCTATCAACCATTGCTTCAAGTTCAGCAGTCAGTCTACAGACTGGCACTCAAGTGAACTCAGTGACCAAATCTCCAGATGGACGTTGGGTAACTGAAACCCCGCTCGGAACGTTTATCTGCGAGTACGTGATTGACACCCGTCCCAGTGGAGCATCGATTGAAAACCCTCCGCACCTCTGGCAAACATTCTTGGGTCTCGAAATCGAATGCGACCAACCAATTTTCGAAGACAACATCGCCACTTTAATGGATTTTGAAGACGTGGTAAACCAAGACATACCCTTTGTCTACATGCTGCCAGTAAACAAAAACCAAGCTCTAATCACAGCGCAATCCCAAAGAGAATAGGATCGGCAAGCTATCGAGTACTTCGTAAAGAGTTTGGCGCCATTCCAATGGGTTTGAATGAAACTCCAAAAGAGCAAGATTCCACTTACGTGAGGGTTGGGGTAACTCACGGATCTGCACGCCCCAGCTCAGGATATGCATTTTGTCGCATACAACAATGGGCGGACGCCTGTTGTAATTCGTTAATAAACGGGCAACCTCCAATTGAAGCCTTGCAAGATACTCAGCTCGTTAAGTTTATGGATAAAGTGTTTTTGAAAGTCCTCAAAAACCATCCACAACTGGCACCCGAATTGTTCATTCGAATGTTTGAACAGGTCCCAACT
>JAPLCS010000306.1:0-475 GCA_026392145.1 Fimbriimonadales bacterium
AAATATCGTTCCACTGGGAATTCATCGCTGAATCCGTAGGCACCGTGGACTTCGATGGCTTTGTTGGCGGCATCGAATGCGGCTTCACAGTTCACCCATTTTGCCATGGAGCATTCCCTGGTGTGTCGGATTCCCATATTCTTCATCCAGCCCACTTGGTAGTAGAGCAGTCGACCAACGTTTCGGCCTTTTGCCATGGAGGCAATCATTTGCTGGACGAGTTGCTTTTTGCCAATTACTTCGGTGCCGACGGTGCGCTCGTTGGCATATTTGGTGCATGCATCGAGGCATGCGGTAATGATTCCAACGGCTCCTGCTGCTACGGTGTAGCGTCCGTGGTCAAGTGCCGACATGGCGACTTTGAATCCATCACCTTCTTCACCAATCATGCATGACTTGTCTACTCGCATGTTTTCGAAGAAGATTTGTCCAGTATTGCCCGCCCGCACTCCTAACTTGCCCTTGAGGGCTCGAG
>JAPLCS010000306.1:489-2007 GCA_026392145.1 Fimbriimonadales bacterium
TGTCTACAATGAACGCCGCGTAGGGGGCTTTTGCATCGGAACCGACTAATTTAGTGATGACCAAGAATTGATGAGCGTAGTCGGCTAAGGAAATCCATGTTTTTTCGCCGTTGAGAATATAGCTGTCACCGTCTTTGGTTGCGGTGGTACGCAAGTTGGAGGCATCAGATCCGGCATTGGGCTCAGTAAGCCCGAATGCTCCCCATCGCTTGCCAGAGGCGAGGTCTGGAAGCCATCTTTGCTTTTGCTCTTCGGTGCCCCACTGGAGAAGGGTGAGACTGTGAAGACCTGAGTGGACGGACATAACCACTCTTGCGGTTGAGTCGGCTCTTTCTAGCTCTTCGCAAACGAGTCCAAGCGAGATATAGTCGGTATCGGATCCACCGTATTTGGCAGGAATAGACACACCCATGAGGCCTGCGGCCGACATTTTTTCAAGCATTTCAGCATCGCTAGTGTGGTTTCGGTCGCGCTCGGCGAGTCCTGGAAGGACTTCGGTTTGACCGAACTTATATGCCATTTCACGAATCAATTCGTGCTCTTGCGTCAGGGCAAAATCCATAGGAGTATTGTACCGTTTGATATCTTTGTATGATGATGCTGGAGGATTGAGTAGATAACTTCGGAAAAATTAAAGTTTGAGCAGGTGCCCCTTGACATAGAAGGGGTTGATTCTCTAACATACTGGCATTCGCAAAGTTGCGGAACTGCGACAAAGACGCGCAAAGACTGAGTCCGTGTTCTGTCCTTCTGGATTTTGATTTAGGAAGGTGTGGGCACGAAAGCGGGACCTTCGGGGACCGAATGGGTTGCTTGTCTATGCGAAACAAACTGATTACTTCTTGCCTTTTGGCCTTTTATGCTTCTTCGGCTTTTGCCCAGGGTGCGACTTCTCAACCTGTTATTGATGGCGCCAATTCCGCTTGGATGTTGGTTTCAACGGCCCTTGTGTTGTTGATGACCCCTGCGCTCGCCCTTTTCTATGGCGGAATGGTGCAAAAGAAAAACGTTTTGAACACGATGCTGATGAGCTTTGTGATGATGAGCGTTGTCAGTTTGATATGGGTTTTGGTGGGCTTTTCCTTGGCTTTTGGGAAGTCTAGCAACGGTTGGATTGGGGGGCTTGAGTATTTGTGGGGACAGAACATCTCGCTTACCACACCTTATGGATCTCAGACTATTCCTGCAGCACTTTTCATGTTGTTCCAGATGAAGTTTGCGATTATCACACCTGCACTTATTTCTGGAGCCATTGCTGAACGGGTTAGGTTCCGTGCTTATGTCACTTTCATGATTGTTTGGTCAATTGTGATTTACACTCCCCTGGCGTGTTGGGTCTGGAATCCAGATGGTTGGTTATTGAAGCGAGGGGCTTTGGATTTTGCGGGCGGAACCGTTGTCCATTTAGCTTCTGGTGTTTCTGCGTTGGCACGCTGTAGTTTTCTTGGTAAGCGAACTGAAACTAAGATTGCTCCGAACAACATTACTTTGACCTTGCTTGGTGCTGGATTGCTGTGG
>JAPLCS010000216.1 GCA_026392145.1 Fimbriimonadales bacterium
AGTTTGCCCAAGCAACCGCTCAGTCAATTGTGGAAGGACTTAAATTGTATTTCAAAAAATGAAAAAGAAGAAACACTTACCTTGGTCACTTTTTGCTACTTGCGCAGTTGCAACCGCTGCATTCGTTGGAATTGCAAACTACGTTCAATCGGTACGAACCAAGCCGATTGAAGACCCAACTTCACACTTGTCTCAAAACCAGGGGATAAAGAAAGATCTTTCGGTCAAGGTTGACGATAGAAAACTATCTCTCACTGAACTTCAATCATCGATCACTAAGCAGGTCGGAAAGGACTTGGCTGATTCAGGATTTTCTCGAATTAGAATACTGGGAAGCGAAATTAGTGATCACAACGCAATTCTTGATGTGAATTCTGCGATTTCATCAGGTTTTGGATCTGAAGAAGAGGCTCAGTTCCTTGAAGTTATAAAAAAATCCCTCAGCAAATTTTCGACGGTGAATACCTTCCAACTGAGGCTTGATGGCAAAGTATTGGATGCCTTGAGCCACGTTGAAATTGGTGAGCCCAACCCTGTACGGTAAATCCAGAAGAGTTTCCTCAAATTCATCATTCTTCTGTGAATGAGCACGTGGGCTATAATCGTCAGCGATGGCATCGACGGATTCACATTTGGAACATAGCAAACCCGATGAGCGCAATGGCTTAGCAGGGAGTATGCCCCGAAAGATCAACGTACTTATGATGGGTGCAGGAAGTTTCTTCACCAACAGTGTTCTAAGAGATGTCATTCTCATTCCGGACAACCAAGGTGGCGAATTGCGACTTTGCGACATTGATCCCGTCCGCCTTAATCTACAAGCTAAGTTAATGCAAAAAGTGATTGACGCTGTTGGTCAATCTGGGCGATGGAAGATTGTTGCAAGCACTGATAGACGTGAATTGATGCGTGGCATTGACTACGTAATCAACTCAATAGAAGTAAGTGGAACAGAATGTGTTCGGTTCGACAACGATATCCCACTTGAATTTGGAATTAGTCAAAATATTGGTGATACGATGGGGCCCGGTGGCCTCATGAAGGGCATGCGAACGATTCCTGTGTATCTGGGAATTCTCAGAGATATGCGTGAGTTGGCTCCTCAAGCAGTGATGCTTAATTACACCAATCCAATGAGCATGTTGATACTTGCTGGTCAACGAGCGGTTCCAGAAGTGCCACAAATTGGACTGTGTCACTCCGTACAGGGAACGTCTAGAATGCTCGCCAAATATGCGGAAGTACCTTATGAGTCGGTGCAGTGGAAATGTGCTGGTATTAATCATTTAGCTTGGTTCACTGAATTTAATGGCCCTGATGGGACTTCACTTTATCCAAAGTTGATGGCGATGGCCAAGGATCGTAATTCTGAGTTTTCAAAGGCTGAGCCGGTACGGTCGGATATGATGCTTCAATTTGGAGCCTTTATTACTGAATCATCGGGACACCTTTCTGAGTACCTTCCCTATTACAGAAAGCGAAAGGATTTATTGGAAAAGTACACGGATACTGGATATCGAGGCGAAGAGTCATTTTACGCAAATAATTGGCCAACTTGGAGGAAGACCGCCGATGAGAATAGGGACAAAATGTTATCAGGAGAAAAGGAACTCGACCTGAAACGATCCTTCGAATACGGTGCGTGGATTATTGAATCTATTGAGAAGAATGTTCCGATTGTTGTTCACGGAAACATGGCTCCCAATGCTGGTTGTATTTCGAACTTGCCAAGTGATGGATGTATTGAAGTGGCGTGTCTCATCAATCATAACGGGTTCCAGCCTATCAAATTTGGAAGGTTGCCTCAGCAAATGGCGGCAATCTGCGATTCAAATATGCGGTTTTTTGATCTTGCTGCAGATGCGGCGGTTCAACAATCGAAGCAATACGCTGAATGGGCACTCATGATGGATCCTCTCACCTCTGCCGTTTGTTCACCTGCTGAGATCAGGGAATTGACGAAAAGGTTGTTCCAGGCAGAAGCGGAATATCTTGTTGATTTCAATTAATAAAAAAACTCCTTCACTTTGGAAGGAGTTTTTGTTAAGACCTCGACTTATTTGAAAAAGTCGAAGTTCTGAAGCTTGTCTCTCACAGAAGCCAGGAACGCCCCCGCAGCCATGCCATCTATGATTCTATGATCATACGTAAGCACGAGATGCATTACCGACCGAATTGCAATCATGTCGTCAATAACTACCGGTACCTTTTTAATTGAATAGGTTCCAAGAATTCCTGCTTGCGGAGCATTGATCATTGGGGTGCCAAACAGAGCTCCATAAGTTCCTGGATTAGTGAGTGTAAAGGTTCCGCCTTGTACATCTTCAACCCCTAAGGAATTGGTGCGAGCCTTCTTCGCGATACCTTCAAGATCTTTTGCTATGTCAATGAGAGATTTCTTGTGACAATCTCGAATCACTGGAACTATGAGTCCGAGCTCACCCTTGGCACCTAAAGCAACCGCGATACCCATGTGGACGCCTCCGTTCTTGACTATCTTGTTGTCTGGCATGAGAGCAGAGTTAAGAATTGGGAACTCTTGCAGAGCTTCTGTTAAAGCCTTGATGAAGAAAGGGGTGTACGTAAGTTTGACGCCGTAT
>JAPLCS010000117.1 GCA_026392145.1 Fimbriimonadales bacterium
CATCATGCCGCCGCCCATACCGCCGCCCATCATGCCGCCGCCCATCATGCCCATCTGAGCCAATGGCTCAGGGGATGCAAAGTAGTTTTGTGACCCACCGTTACCGCCAAGAAGCATAGCAATCAGCATTGGATCAGCCGATCGAATGTAAACCTTCCGGATAATTTTTGCGGTTTTGGCCTTGGGTGCTTCACCAGTGTCGGTTCCGTCTACAGGAGGAGCTGTTTCTTCCCGCAGAACAATCATGAAAACGCCCGCATCATATCGGTAAGTTGCGTTCACTTGTTGCAACAGATTCTGAAGAACAGTTTCAAATCTAGCTTTCTTGAACGATGCAGTTACAGTGCCCTGAATCGTTGGAGGAATGCTGTAGTTCGCTCCCACCTGATTGAAGATGGACTTGAGTGCTTCTCGAAGGTCGGCGTTTTGAAACTCCACCGAATCAAGTTGCTTATTCAAGATGTCATCTTGTGCCGGAGAGATTGCTACCGCGCCACATGCAGTGATTGCAAGTGCGAGTGTGACCATGAGTTGTCTGAATTGGATCTTCATTTTTGACCTCTGTTTGTTGGACGTATCGTTTTTTAATTCGTTTCTGTTGGCATTGTACATTGTTTTAGAAGAAAAGTTCATTAACCTCTTCCTCCGGCGCCACCTGCACGGGGAGCACCACCTTTAGTTCCACCCGGGCGACCACCACCTGGAGGCGCGCCACCAGGGCCGCCACCTGCAGGAGGCATTCCTCCGCCTGGAGGACCACCAAAGGCTCCACCGTTTGATCCACCACCCGCAGGAGCTGATGGCAATCCAACTTGGAGTTTCACTTCGATTTCATTAGGTCGCTTGCTTCCTGTTCGTCGCAGAATCGCCCGCTCTGAATCAATAGAAACAACCTTCCAATCGGTGTTAGGAATCATCGAACCTGGCCGAACAATAGTCGACTGTCCATTTTCTTCCAAAATAGCATAGATCGCATCTCCGATAACAATCCCGGAGAGTCGTCGAATCGGCTGCTCTTCCGCTACAACCAGTTCTTCAGGTTGCTTGTCTTCAGGAAGTTCGAACTCTGTACCGAAGTTGCCATTCTCTGACAACAATCGTTCAGATGCCTGTAGCTGATCAAATGCAATCTCATCAGCACTCAAAGCAAACGGATTTGCTCGGCTACCAAACCGACTCGTCGCGGCAATAAGCCCTTTCAACCGACTTGGATCGAGCGACTTAGCGCAATCGCCTTTGGCACGTAATCCTTGGCAGGCTTCTTATTGCTGGCTGTTGGCATCTCTTCGGCAGCTGCATTTGGATCACCGCAACCTACAAAGGCTAAGGAGCTAACCAACAGTAAACCAAAGTAAAGATTCTTATTCATCTTTCCACCAATCATTTTATCGGCTTTCATTACTTACCACCTCCAGTGGTCATTGCAGAAGGAGGAATCCCTTGGCTGCCAATTGGAGGTCCAGTGGTGCCTGGTCCTCGACCACCACCCGCAGATCCCATGGAAGATGGGGCTGGCCCCATCGCGCCACCACCAGTTCGCCCTGCTCCACCAGCTGCGCCTCCAGAGGCACCGCCAGCATCAGGAACTGGAGCAAAAATTCCGTCATATCGAATAAATCCGACCATAGACAAATCATAGGTAGCCGTCAATACAGGGGCAGTACCAGTAATTGCCAAATTATGAGTTACCGCCAAGTATCTCGGCATACTCTTCCATGCACGGACGTTAGCAACAATCTGCTCGTAGGTTCCTTGAACCTGAACTTGCCCAAGGTCATAGATAACTACCGGGAATGGAACCGCCGGATAATTGTAGTAAGAAGCCAAAATGGTATTCGGCGCTTCATCATCGGACACACCAGGGATGCGTGGGCAAGATAGAACCTTGACCCCACCTGACAAAATTTGCTTGTTCAATGCTCTCTGAACACTATTTCGATACCGCTTGGTATCCAAGAGCAATTGATAGGCATTCACATTAATGTTGATACCTGTGTTAGTTGTATCCTGCAGCGGAGTGTGAGCCTCGGCAAAAGGAGCCCACTGCTTTTCCGCCAACATAACATCAGCAACAGCCTTTTCCTTCTTCTTAATCGCTTGATCTCGCTTCTTGATTTCAGCAACATGAGCGTTGTAATTCTCAACTCTCATTCTCGCATCCTCATTACCAGGAAGCCAGTATCTAAACAGACCTACAGAGAGAACGATCAGGGAGAAACTAATCCCCATAATCCAGATTGTTCGAGCGTAGAGTGCTTTAAACATTAGTCTTGGTCTCCTTTGCCTCCAGCAGGTGCCATGCCAGAAGCCGCAGGGATTGCAGCCGCAGCAGCTCCAGCCGCCCCAGAACCTGTTCCAGCAAGTGACTTAATAGTAGCTCGTGGATCCGGAGTGCGAATATCTTTTGGAACCGTAACTGAAACAGTAATCAACGACTCATTAGGTCGCACTGTTTTCACAGTTCCTGCCTGCGTATCTCCAAAGCTGCCCGAACTCAAGAATCCACTTGGAACGGTTTGATTCTCGAAGTAAGCCAGTCGTTCCACCGCGTCATCTGGAATTGGTGCCTCGGACTCTTTTCGAGGTCGACCGTTTTGATCAACTTCAGAAAGCGGCGGAACAATCACGTCCTCTGCAGAAAATCCTGAACGTCCAACGGTAGTAGCACCTGGAATTCTCAAGAGCGCCAACATCAAATCGGCGTACTCTTGTGCGTTCTTAACCGTTCCAGTCATAGTCACGGTGCAAGAGTTCGCATCAATCGGAGAAGCAGTGAGTGAGGTAATTCGGAAGAATCGAGGAATGTAAGGCTTTACGAATCCGTACAACTCAACGTACTTGTCATTGTAGTCGTACATCGCTTTAGCCAATGCACCGTTCACAGTAATTTGCTTGACTCGCCCGTTAGTCATCATTGCATCTGCATCAGCTGCAATTTTCACAACATCGTCATATTTCGGCTTTGCTTCATCGAGTTTCGCCTGGGCAGCCGCCACTCGGTCACCCGATATTTTTGCCATCGCAAACGCCGCCACAAGCGAAATACTGAAAAGCAATGTTGAGAACAAAAATGCTTTTTTCGCCTTAGACGTTACGTCAACGCTTTTTGGTAGAAGGTTAAGTTTCATATCCCCAATTAGTCCACTAGAATGTGCAGGCCGTTTCCGACTGCGACTGCAAGTTGCTCCCGATATTCGTTGATATACTCAGCGCCGGCCTTCTTAGCTGCAACGTTGAGGTTCTTAAGCGGATCATACAATTCGGTTTGAATACCCATGGATCGCTCAATGTAGCCAGCCAAGCCGTTCAACTTAGCACCGCCACCACAAAGCACCACTCGAGATACGCTACCACCTTTGCCGGTGTAATAGTCAATCGAACGCCGCAATTCTGCAATTAAATCTTCGAGAATTCCCCGAGTCGCCTCGAACGCTGGATCAGTCGCTTCCGCAACTGCAGGCGCTGAATCAGTAGTGTCACCACTTCCAGCATCGCCTGCCGAGAACGGATCATTAGAGTAAGCCGGCGCGGCACCCTCACCGGACTCAATCGGCAAACCTGTAATTGGATCGATTGCCAGATCATCCTGTGGAGACATATTCCCCATCGTCGCATCTCCGCTAGGATT
>JAPLCS010000421.1 GCA_026392145.1 Fimbriimonadales bacterium
AAACCTGATGAAATTGCAGAATTCACATCAAGAATTGCGTTGTGATCACTAATTTCGCTTCGCAGTATTCTTATTCGAGAAAATCCTGAATCAGCCAAGTCCTTTCCGACCTGCTTAGTGATGGATGATTGAAGTTCAGTAAGTGATAGTTTGCTATCGTCAACCTTGACCGAAAGATCTTTCTTTATCCCCTGGTTTTGAGATAAATGTGAAGTTGGATCTTCAATTGGCTTGGTTCGTACCGATTGAACGTAGTTTGCAATTCCAACGAATGCAGCGGTTGCAACTGCGCAAGTAGCGAAAAGTGACCAAGGTAAGTGTTTCTTCTTTTTCATTTTTTGAAATACAATTTAAGTCCTTCCACAATTGACTGAGCGGTTGCTTGGGCAAACTCTGGAGTCTGAATAACCTCACGGTCTTTCGGATGCATGATGAACCCTGTCTCTAATAGAATAGCAGGCATCTTTGAATATCTTAAGACGGCAAACCCTTTCCCTGGGTAAATAGCATAATCACTCTTAACACCTAAATCCGGCAATAAGTTTCTACTCATAAGTTGACTGTGAATTGAGGAAGCCAGCCGCTTGTGTTCTGTGTTGTCACCATGAAAGAAAGTCATAGTTCCACTTGGCAAAGGTTTGCCGGCTTTAATGTAAGGAGCAGGCTCAACTTTATTGACATGTATTGATATAAATGCATCTGCTCCACGCATATTAGCTTCTTGTGGCCGCTGAGTAAGGGAAGGGAAGGAATCGTCAACTCGACTCATAATAACTTTTGCTCCTGCTTCCGTTAAAGCTCTTTCAACGACCTTTGAGATCTTGAGAGCAACGTTCTTTTCAGAGACACCTGCATAGCTTGCACCCAGGTCACCAGCTCCATGTCCTGGATCAACATAAATGGTCTTACCTGAAAGGTCCCCTGTGATCTGACTCTCGGACACCGTGCCGACCAAGGATACATAAACCAAATCTTGAGCTGACTCAATCTTGGCGGTCATAGGCAATTCGGTGATGATTCTCATGACCGTAGCATTCTCATCATACGAAGTTTCTACATCTTTAATGAGTTCTGACTTAAGTTTGAAAACTCTTGGTAAGAAGCATCGTGTTCCCGGCAGAACAAGCTCAATAGTTTGATTGTCTATAACTTTCGAGGTTGCCTTCCCATCAAAAAATCCCTTAGGGAACTTGAGAGCCAGGTCAACATTGGCCTTTCCTTCCCCAAGAATATTGATCGGCAATGGAATCTCAATGGGTGATTTAATCTGTGACGAACCTTTAGCGACTTCAGTCTTTTGCTCTGACTTCTTAAGTTCTTGTTTTGAGTCTGTTTTAACAACAGACTCCTGTTTCAATCCATCAGACTTGTTGGATTCTTTTTTCGACAACTCTTCTTTGATTGCCGAACTCTTTTCATCATCTCCCTTACCGATTTCTTGTTTCAAAGTTGTCTTTTTTGCTTCCGTCTGAGACTTTTTATCCTGATTGGGCTTAAAGAGGACAGCCATAGCAGTGTCCGTCTTACCTGTAAAGTCAAAAGTCAGATTTTGGCTGGGCTCAAGTTCGAGCTGCGGAACAGATTGCCCTTTATCAAGCATGTAAACAATTCGAACAACATCTGGACGATACTGGAGAACGGTGACAGATGGATCAACATCTATCTTTGCCTTGAGTGAAAGCTTGGCACCATCAAGATCTATAAAGACCTTTTTTTGGCCCATTACCGTGAGTGACGGTTGAACTTCCAAACTGGATTGCAAAGAAATTTTTCCGTTGTGACATGTAACGCTTGTAATGGCGCTAGCAATCTCTAATGAATCATATCCACCAGCAGTCCAGGAACTCGCACCACCCATCAGGTTAATACACTTTCTCAGCGGGAGGCACTCTTTGGCATCGATCACCTTAAACGGTACATTGAATGTCTTTCCCTCGGCAACGACTTTGGCATTCTTTTCTCCTATCGTGCAGGTCCATCCAATTTCGGTCAGGTACTGGATGGGAATATAGCATTCATCCGACACACGGTAACCCTTGAATTGTTTGCCGTGGTGAGTGTAATGAATCGCCGCAAAACGATCTACCGCAAAAGCAGCAGCGCAAAAGAGGGTCATCACAAGCACCATCCATAGCGCCTTGAGTGAATTCAGTCTGTTCATCCTGACTAGCACATTGTACAGGGTTTTATGCAAAAGTGACAAC
>JAPLCS010000106.1 GCA_026392145.1 Fimbriimonadales bacterium
CTAACCATATGGAGTCTCTTCCGTTGCCGCAACCCAAATCAAGGGCGCATCCGGTATTGCAGCGACCTAGTTTTTCGAGCTGTGGGTGAATGTGCCATGTACGGTAGGCAAAATCATTATTATCTTTCGATTTGATAATTGGGCGTCTTTTGAGCCTAATAAGTTGCACAGCCGTTTCCTCATCGGGGCATTCTATGGATTCATAGGGTGGGGGAAGAGTTTGGGTGTAGAGCGGTGCCTTCTGGATAGAAGGCACCGGTCCCCACGGAAGTAAGTCTGGTTTCAATTGAGTAGTCAGCTAAGATTAGGCCCGACCCATGAAGGCATCCATAGCTCTGGAAGTATTCGCGACTCTAACCATTGGGTAGCGGGGGTAGTGAGGAATCATCTCGGCTACCAGCGCACCTTCGAAACCGACATCCTTGAGCGCTTGCATCACCGCATCGAAGTCAACGTCACCTTCGCAAAGATCACAGAAGCCTTCGGCTGTGCCGACGGCTCGCTTGTAATCTTTGATATGGACTGCTACAAGATGGTGTCCTAGGTCTCTAATCCATTGGTCCGGATAGCCGAACGGAATGACGTTTCCTACATCGAAAAGGCATCCTACCCACGGAGAGTTAAATTGTTGAATAAAAGCTTTCATTTCTCCTGAAGTGATGAGGATTTTGTTCCAGACATTTTCGATTCCCATTTTTACTCCAACACTTTCGGCAAATGGTAGGAGTTCAGCAATTCCTTCTGCACCGTATTTGAGACATTCGGAGTAGTTTTGTACTGGTCGGGAGGGAAGGAAAAATACATCTACTGCAGCTGGAATAGTGAGGTGGACTTTGCAACCCAACCACGAAGAGATTTGGAGCATTTGCTTGAGTTCGCTCTTGGCTCTTGCTCTTACTGCAGGGTCAGGATCTCCCATGCTATTTCCCCAGTAAAGGCCACTTGCGGTTGTTTTAAGTGCAATTCCCTGACTTGTCGCATCGGCGAGCAGATCTTTACACTTTTGTTCGGTCGCATCGAGTCCAAATTGGGTGCCGGTATCACCGATACAAAGCTCCAGGGCTTCGTAACCGTGCTCCTTAGCAAGGCGAATTGCATCGAACGGATCGACTTTGTCATCGAATGAGCCAGGAAAGCTCCAGTAGTTAATGCCTTTCAAGAAAGCCATGGAAGGATTTTAACCAACTGTGACATCAAATAGCTTCTGGAATGACCACAAGCTATTTTTACGATCCGAAGGGAACCCAGATATTCTTGACTTGGGTGGCTCTTCTGACAAACTCAGGAACCGGAATTGTATCAATGCTTGTTTTCGGTGTCCAAGTTTGTTTTAGATTTCCAATTGATTTAGCTTCGGCGGTCTCCTGGTTGTCCGTGGTTCCAAAGTGCCAGATGGATTGAATGGCATCGTGTTCGGCTAGAGTGGGTTCGAGATCTTCTGGAGTTCCGGAGATAATGTTCCAGACTCCCGCCGGGAAGTCTGAAGCTTCGATAATTCTGTAAAGTTCGGCACTTGGTAGGGGATTTAAGTAGCTAGGAACGGCAATCACAGAATTCCCCATGGCTAACAGCGGCAGACATGATGCTAACAATCCGTAAAGTCCGTTTTCTTCGGGGCAAATTACCGCGACTGGACCAATGGGCTCATTTTTGGTATAGACCAGCATCCGTGAGGGTGGCTGATGTACGAGTCCATCATTTTTATCAGCCCATGCAGCGTAAGTAAGAATTAATTCTAGAGACAGTTGCCATTCGTTATCAGCTTCTGCCGGTGTGTAGCCAACGTTTGTCAGGCTGGCGAGTAGTTGGGCCTTGGCGGATTCAAGATTTTCGGCAAAGTAATAAAGTATTTGGGCACGGTTGAAAGAGGTTGCTGACGACCAGGATGCGAACGCTGATTCCGCCGCTTCGACTGCGTTTCTAATATCCTTGCGATTTCCTCTTCCTACTTCTACACTTCCATTTAGAGTGGGAATGGTAAGCGAATAACCTGAGTCTGGGCGTACCTGCTTCCCACCAATAAACAGTTTATGGGTTCTGTCGAGTTTGTCAGTGTTGGCTGTTCCTGTTGATCTCGTTGTGGACTTTTTCGTCGACATGGTGAGTTTGCACTCTAAGGATTTGGGTTGTAGGTATTCGAAGAGGCCTTCTTTGCCTCCCTCGCGGCCGTACCCGCTTTCGCGATAGCCGCCAAATCCGACGGACGCATCAAACTGGTTGGTGCAGTTCACCCATACTGTTCCTGCCTTAATTTTTGAGGCGATGTCATGAGCAACATCAATGTTCTGAGTCCAGACCACGGCTTCGGCTGGTGTGCGGAATGTCATGGCGACGAGCACAGGACCAAATATTTCAATTTGTGCCACTGTGGATGCTGGTTCAACACCGGTCAGCAGAGTTGGAGGATAGAACCAACCACCTGTGGGGAAGTCGCACTTTGATTGAAAGATTGTTGCACCCTCGGAAACACCTTGGTTCACAAGTTCTGAGATTCTTTGGAGTTGCACTGAGTCCACAATGGCGCCAATGTCGACGGCTTTGTCGAGCGGGTCACCAACTCGGAGTGTTTCCATTCTGGCTCTGATTTTCGAGTAGAGCTTTTCAGCAACTCCCTCTTGCACCAGCAACCGCGAGCCTGCACAGCATACTTGTCCTTGGTTGAACCAAATTGCATCGACAATTCCTTCCACTACGCTGTCCAGGTCGGCATCTTCAAACACGATGAAGGGTGATTTCCCGCCGAGTTCAAGTGAGAGTTTTTTCCCAGAACCAGCGGTGGACTTACGAATGATTTTTCCCACTTCGGTTGAACCAGTAAAGGCAATTTTCTTGATTTTGGAGTGCTCTACCAGGGCCTTGCCAACTTCTCCATCCCCGGTCAAAATATTGATTACGCCTTTTGGTAATCCAATTCGCTCGCATATCTCGGCGAATAAAAGGGCGGTAAGGGAGGTGAATTCTGCTGGCTTTAGGATCACGGTGTTGCCGGCTGCGAGTGCGGGGGCAATTTTCCATGAGAGCATTAACAAGGGGAAGTTCCAAGGAATGATTTGACCGCAAACTCCGATTGGCTCGTGGTTGGGAAACTCATCTTCAATTAACTTAGCCCAGCCGGCATGGTAGTAAAAGTGCCTTGCGACGAGGGGGATGTCGATATCCCTTGTTTCCCGAATCGGCTTACCGTTATCAATGGACTCTAGAACGGCAAATAGTCTCGCATGCTTCTGAATTTGTCTGGCCAGGGCGTAAAGATATTTGGCTCTTCCTGTTGGACCGAGTTTTATCCATTCTTTTCCAGCCTTTTCGGCATGTTTTACTGCATCATCGACATGCTGTTGAGTGGCTTGAGAAATTTGTGCGATTTCTTTTCCCGTGGAGGGATTGAAGGTTGGGAAAGTTGACTCAGCTTTGACCCACATTCCACCCATGTAGAGTCCGAATTCACGTTTGTGGGCATCGAGCCAATCATAGGCTAACTTGGCATCTTCGGGTGCAGGACCGTATTCCATTGCGCTGAGGAGAGATTGGATTTGGTTCATGGTTACGCTTGAGGGTGTCGGTTATACGCTGAGTATCTGCCGGTGATAAAGTGTTCGAGTTGTCGCTCTATGTCGGATAGCAGTGTGCTGGCTCCGAGGCGGAAAAGGTTGGGTTGCACCCAGTCGTGCCCCAGTTCTTCTTTCATGAGGATAAGGAAATCGAGGGACTGTTTGGCGGTGCGAATTCCGCCAGCTGGCTTAAAACCAACTTTGTAGCCTGTCATTTCTTGATACTCTCGGATCATTCGGTTCATGGTCAGTGCGACTGGAAGTGTGGCATTTACTGGTTCTTTTCCTGTTGAAGTTTTGATGAAGTCTGCTCCTGCCATCATACAAACCATGCTCGCCTTGGCGACATTGGTTAGGGTGCCAAGTTCACCAGTTGCCAGGATTGATTTGACATGAGCTTCTCCGCAAGCTTCGCGAAACATTTGCATTTGGTCATAAAGTGCCTGCCAATTTCCAGTAAGCACGTGCGCCCTTGTAATTACGATGTCTATCTCATCTGCACCGGAGGCGACGCTAGCTTGAATTTCGTGGAGTCTCTCACGCATCGGCGAGAGTCCAGCGGGGAATCCGGTAGAAACTGCGGCGACGGGAATTGAAGTGCCCTCAAGATTGCGTTTACAATCCTCAACATATTGGTGATAGACACACACTGCACCTGTATGGAGTGAATCTAAACCAAGTGTCTCAAGAATGTCCTGGCGCACAGGTTGTTTGGCTTTGGCGCAAAGTCGATGGACGTTTCCTGGTGTGTCATCGCCGCTTAAGGTGGTCAAATCCATGCACTGAATGGCTCGCAGTAGCCAAGCGGCTTGATGCGCTTTCTTGACGGTTCTTCTGCCCCCTAGACTTGCGGTTCGTCGTTCTACCGCGCTGCGGTTTACAGTGAGACCCTCAATTACCTTGAGTTGTAGTTCCATGCCCTTGTTGCGCGGATGTTTTTGCGCGTGTGGACCGGAAGTCGGGGAAGATATTTCCACCTCAGTATTGTACTCCTAAGGGTATTTACCCCTAGGAGTAGGGCTCAATTAAGAGTTTTTGTCTTTGTGTTCTCTCAAGAACGTAGGGATGTCAATTTCTTCTTCGTTGAAAAGATCCTCTGTTTCTACCGGTTTCAGGTTGAATGGACTTTCTTTCTTCTCTCCAACGTCCGAAGGATTGCTAACAGGAGTAGTCGGTGGAGTGATATTTGTCGTTGGAGGATTGACCGTTGACGAGGTGTTGACCGGAGGATTGGATGGGGTGGTTGGCGTACCTCCTACCGTAATCCTTGGCTTTTCTCCCATTACTGGCTCGGATGGAGTGGGAGTTACTGTACTGTCATTTTCAGTGGAACTGGCAGCCCCTTCAGATGGATTTGGTGATGTGTACGATGGTGTTGATGGTGTGACAACCGAATTCGAATTCGGAGACACTTGCGTCGGAGATACTTGAGTAGGAGATAC
>JAPLCS010000207.1 GCA_026392145.1 Fimbriimonadales bacterium
ACGCTCCGAAATATCAAAAAAGGTTTCACTTTGGTGGAACTTCTCATCGTCATCATCATCATCGCTGTCTTGGCTGCGATTGCAATTCCAAAGTTTTCTAGCTCAAGCCAACGAAGTAAGGAATCCTCACTTCGAGCAAACTTGAAATTGGTGCGAAATGCAATTGACTTGTTCCGAGCTGATACCGGTGCGTTTCCAGCTAGTTTGGCAGGTTTGACTGGTACTGGCGCTGCGACTAAGACCACAAGTCAAAAACAGTTAAAAAACCATTCCGTAAAATCAAATCGGGCTTGAGGTTCTTCCTCAAGCCCGGTTCGAGATTTGGTCCATGTTGGCTTTTCGCCAACAATTCTTACCAAGTGCTGTAAGCAGTACCGTCAAGACCGTTTCCAGTCGCAGACGATTTCACAGTTCCAACATCAGCAGCTGCCGTTCCATAAGTCATCGCTGATCCACTCACTGGGTCAACTGGTATAGCTTGGAGATAAGGTCCTCTCCAGTCAGTTGCTGCAATCGTGCATGCGGCAGCAGCTGCGCTCAATCCAGCAGTTGTGGAAGTAGTTAATCCAGCCATATTGGCAGGAAAAGCACCGGTATCAGCTCGGAACAAGTCAATCGCGTTTCGCACCAATTTCACGTTTGCTCGAAGTGAGGACCCCTTACTTCGTTGGCTTGAGTTAGAAAACTTTGGAATCGCAATCGCAGCCAAGACAGCGATGATGATGATGACGATGAGAAGTTCCACCAAAGTGAAACCTTTTTTGATATTTCGGAGCGTTACTTTTTGCATGGCACCTTTCTCTATTTCTAATTTCGGAATTTCCTAATCCAATCCCCAGTCTTTTCAACAAAAATGTCTAATTATTTAATGTTTTCAACTACAGAGTAGATCGGACCGATAATTGACATCGTTATCGAACCAACGATGACCCCCATAGTGACAATCATCAACGGCTCTATAATCGAGACAAGAGCTTTCAACTTGCCATCCACTTCAATTTCCATCGAAGCACAGACCGAGTTGAGAAGCTGAGGAAGTCGACCAGTCCTTTCCCCCACCGCAATCATTTGTGTAATTTGCTTTGGGAAAACCTTGGTCTCATCCATCGCTTCCGACATACTCTTTCCACGTTCAATCTCATTTCTAGCTGTCATTAATGCGGTGCTTACTTGGTAGTGGCCCGCGACCTTCGCCCCTGTTTCAATCGCCAAAAGTAAAGGAACATTAGAGGAGCTAAGGGTAGCAATCGACTGAAGCGCCCGAGTGACCGCCAGTCGTTTAATGAGATCACCAACAATGGGCAGCCGGGTGGCAAGTGCCTGGACAAGAGCTTGAACTAAAGGAATTTTGAAAAGAGTAATCGACCCAAAAATAACTCCCAAAAATATTGCCGCCGAGAGAATGGGCGAAGAACGTACGAACCCACCCGCATCAAGCATGAGCTTGGTGGTAATCGGAAGCTGGGCCTTCATCTGAGAAAACGTCTGAGCAAACTTAGGCATTACGAAAATAACCAAAATGCCAATCGTAAAAATCGAGACAAAAAGCATGACCATGGGATACATCATCGCCGCCATGATCTTCTTCCTCAGTTCGGCGGCGCGCTCCAAATAAGTAGCCCCATTGCCAAGTGCTTGATCAAGACGCCCACCCGCCTCTGCCACCCGAATCATGTCCACAATAATTTCAGGGAACATATTGTCAGCCATTTTCAATGCCTGAGCCAATCCCTGTCCGCCAACCACCGCATCCTTCACAAGTTGCAAAGATTCCGCGATAGCAGGAGTCCTTGAACTGGTAATTACCGCCTCAAGCCCTTCAACAAATGGCACCCCCGCCTCGGCCATTACTGCCAAATTTCTCAGGACCACCGCCGAGTCTTGAGCAGAAACTTTCTTTCCTTTTCGTTTCGAAGCACCGCCTACTTCAGTATTTTTACTTGCCCGGCCACTCGCTTTATAGATACTCAGAATCGCAACATCCTGAATCGAGAGCCGCCGCTCCGCCTCTTCTATGCTTGGCGCAGCAATCGTTCCTTCTACCCGTTGACCATCCGGGGCAATTCCTTTGTACTGGTATGAAATCATCGATTGTTTCCTTGACTAAGTCGTTAATTACTTTCGGACGTTACGCGAATCACTTCCTCAATCGTAGTAACACCCTGCTGAACCTTCATAGCAGCGTCTTGCCTCAAAGTAACCATTCCGGCTTCAATAGCAGCCGCCTGAATATCACCAGCGTGCTTGCCAGCCAAAACCATTCGGCGAATATCCGTGTTCATATAAAGGGTTTCGTAAATACCAATTCGACCCCGATAGCCAGTTTTGGTACAGTGTTCACACCCCTTTCCTCGTTTGAAAACCGTGTCAAAAGTCAAACCAATTCGCTTCACGCTTTCCGGATCTGGTTCATATGTCTCCAAACATCTCGGACAATTCATTCGTACAAGCCGCTGAGCGACTGAACAGGTAATCGAACCTCCTAACAAGAAAGGCTCAATACCCATATCCGCAAGTCGAGTAATTGCTCCCGAAGCATCATTGGCGTGCAAAGATGAGAGAACCAAGTGACCCGTCAAAGCAGCTTCAATCGCAATGGAAGCCGTCTCCCCATCCCGAATTTCACCGACCAGAATCACGTCAGGGTCCTGACGAAGCATCGATTTTAGACCAGTGGCAAAAGTAATTCCCGCCCGAGGGTTAACGTTCCCCTGAGTAATTCCATCAAGTTGATATTCCACCGGGTCTTCGATCGTAATAATGTTTCTCGAAATAGAGTTCAAATGGTGAACCGACGCATACAGGGTGGTCGTCTTTCCAGAACCAGTCGGTCCGGTAACCAGAATCATGCCCTGGGGTTCAGTCAATGACTTCTTGAGCGTGTTCATTGCATCGGTATGAATTCCGAGTTTGTTCAAGTCAATCATCGCGGCATTCTTATCAAGAATCCGAATAACAATCGTTTCACCAAAAACGCTCGGATAAGTGCTCACCCGAAAGTCAAACTCACCCTGCGGGGCAACGAGCGTACATCGACCATCCTGCGGAGCTCTCCGTTCGGCAATGTCCAAACCCGCCATCAATTTAATACGAGAAGCAAGCGGTAACTGAAGGTCCTTCGGAACCACCATGACTTCTTGCAGAAGACCGTCAATCCGAACCCGAACACGCACCTTACGCTGATGCGGCTCGATGTGAATGTCAGAGGCTCGCATCGCAATCGATCGTACGAGCAAAGCATTCACCAG
>JAPLCS010000027.1 GCA_026392145.1 Fimbriimonadales bacterium
CAGACCAAATTGAAGGTCGCTCATACTGCGCTCTTGGAGATGCTGCAGCATGGCCTGTGAAGGCATTCATTCGACAATTCCCGGAAGAATTTGAATACTGGATTGAGCATGGTAAGAGTCCGCTGAAAAGCAAAGAGTCACTGGCATTAGCTCCCTGATTCAGTAGTGAAATAAAACATACGAGCCAGAGTACTCCTCTGGCTCTTTTTATTCTTGGTTGATAAGGTTATTGATTGCCACTATGAGCATTCAGCCACTCTGCAAACTTTTGAGGATTTTCAGTAAATGGCACCGAGGAAACTAAAGTTTTCCCGTCAGGTTGAACAATCGCATAAGTCGGAAGCGTTGAAGTTTTGGTCAACTCCATTTGATACTTGGCATTTTTGTTGTCAGCTTCTGTATTTCGGTCGGTATACAAAGTCACGCCAACAAAGTTTCCAAATGCCTTGGTGACTTCTGGATTAGGGAACACATTGGCTTCCATAACACGACAATTGGTACAGTACTGACCTGTAAAATCAATAAAGATTGGCTTTCCACTTTTCTGCGCTTCGGCAATGGCTGAAGTGAGATCTTCAGCAAATCCCTTTTCCCATTCCAATTTCCCGACTGGCTTGGCACCAGATTTATAAGGATATGGAGTTGGTGGCAAGAAACCAACAAGTTTGCCCAAGCTTGAACCGTTCAGACCATTAGCGACCCAACCTGCCAGAACCAAAGTAAAGATCGCAAACACTCTACGGAACATACCAATCTTCCCTTCTTCGACTTTTGGCAATTGAATCCAGCCGAGCAAGTAGATTCCAGCTAAGACCAACAAGAGAAACCATAGGGCGAGATTAACTTCTCGTGTCAATACTCCTAACTGAAACGCAAGATCAAATGTGCTCAAGAATTTAACCGCAGCAATGAGTTCTATGAACCCCATGTAGGCTTTAACCACAACCATCCAAGAACCAGATTTTGGAAGTTTTGAAACCGCCTGGGGAAACAATGCAAGCAAGAAAAATGGAATGGAAAATGCTGTACTAAAGGCCAACATCCCCAAGGTTGGATACAGGTAATCACCACCTGCGGAAGACACCAAAACTGCTCCTACAAAAGGAAGCGTGCAAGTAAATGAAGTCAGGCTAAATGTTAGCCCCATAAATATCGGAGCGATCCAACCAGTCTTTCCGGTGGCATCAAACTTATTAACAAATTTTGATGGCAATCCAATCTCAAAAACTCCAAAAAGTGACAAAGACAGAACAATGAATATCCCAGCCAAGCCAAGGTTTAACCACGGATTATTCGCCAGTCGACTTAACCCTGTCGCACCTGCAATTACCGACGCCAAGATTCCCAAAATAGTGAAAGTACCTATAATGCCACCGCAATACAAGAAGGCTTGTTTCACTGGAGACCCTTCTTCACGACGCTTGGAAAAGAAACTTACAGTGATAGGAATCATGGGAAAGACGCAAGGTGTCAACAGTGCTGTAAGTCCAGCAAGGAAGGCAAGATTTAGATAAGCCCATAATCCAGCGTTTTTAGCATCCTGCACTTTGCTAGCTTCAGACGAATTATCCCCATTTGAACCATTGGTCTTAACTGGCGGCAAATTCGTAGCACTTGATGCAGCAACTGGAAGTTGATTCAACGAAATGTCGACATTAGTTGGGGGTATGCAAGTTCCATCTTTACAAACTTGGAATCGGACGCTTAACTTTGCAGTCTTTGGGTCTCCGGTAACTGTAACGGGAAGTATAAATGTTGCCTTTCCTTTGAAGAATTCAATCTCTTTTTGGAAACCCTTATCCATCTCCCTTAAAAGAGTCGCCTCACGAATCGGCTTTCCGATTTCAATGCCTTCCCCAGAGAAAGTTGTGGGGAACGGTCCATCTTGGTCAACGACAGAATACAGATGCCAACCCTCAGCAATCGTCGCTTCAATCGTAAGGTTTGATGAACTGCTAACATTCAGTGGCTTATCTGTACTTAACGCTTGCCATTTCACTTCACCTGCAGCAAATCCCAGTACTGAAAGAGACAGCAGCACAATTGCAATCAAAACCTTCCGCATTAAATCTCCAATCGTTAAGCGGTTTGTCTAAATCACTACCATTCTGCTAGTGAAACCGCCTGAACATTTCCTAGGCTACCCGTACCGGACTCAAATTCCGATAAGCCGTCGGTAAACTACTATGCAAATGAAAGTAATGGTTCCTATCAAACGAGTGGTGGATCCCTACGCGAAGGTCCGTCCACTTGCCGATGGATCCGCCGTGGACACCACGGGGGCAAAGTTCGAAATTAATCCATTCGATGAGATTGCAGTTGAAGAAGCCGTGCGATTAAAAGAGAAAGGTATTGCCACGGAGATTGTAGTTGTATCAATCGGCAAGTCTGAATCCGAGGAACAGTTGAGAAAAGCCCTAGCTATCGGCGCAGATAGAGCGATTCTTCTCGAAACAGACATGGTTACAGATAGCTCTGTCATTGCGGAATGCTTGAAGCAGATTGTGTCAACTGAACAACCTGCATTGATTTTAATGGGTAAGCAGGCAACCGATGACGATGCCAATCAAGCAGGTCAAATGCTTGCTGCCAAATTAGGTTGGCCCATTGCAACCTTTGCCGCTAAAGTAGAAGTTAACGGTACAAACGTATCTGTCACGAGAGAAACCGACACAGGTGAGCAAGTGGTTGAATTAGTAACTCCAGCGATTATTACGACTGACCTTCGACTAAATGAGCCCAGATACGTGGCACTTCCGGGAATCATCAAGGCAAGAAGTAAACCACTCATTCGCCAAGCAGTTACTACCGAAAGTTCTTCCAAAGTGAATATGACTCATGTTGAATTACCCCCATCCCGCCCAGTTGGAAGAAAAGTTGGTAACGTGGCAGAACTTGCTGCGGCAATCAAAGAGCGAGGTGTTCTCTAAATGTCTAAACTGCTTTTCATCGCATTTTACGAATCCGACTTAAGCGCAGCTCCAGGTTTCGCTAAAGCACTGGGAATTGATTATGATACTTTCCTTGCTCCGTCTGTTCCTTCAGATGTGTTCGCAAAGGAATTAGCAAAAATTGCGACAGGATATTCTTACATCGCATCTCCGTCATCAATGAAGAGCAAAGATGCACTTCCCTATCTTGCAGGTCTTCTTGACACTCCAATGGTAACAGATGTGATTTCAGTGGTCTCACCCACCACTTTCAAGCGACCCATTTACGCAGGCTCCATGATCGCCACGGTTGAAACTATTGGAAATCCAGTTGTAATCACATTCCGTCCTAACGGATTCGAAAAAGGACTCCCCGTTAGCGCCAGCACCGTCACCTTGGAGTTCACTGAAGCAAGCAACGTCAAAGTTGTTTCTGAATCTAATCGAGGAACCGGAAGACCAGACTTGGGCTCTGCAAAAATCGTAGTCAGCGGCGGTCGTCCCCTCAAAGAAGCAGCTACCTTTGAATCAGTCATTGGAGGGTTTGCCGATTCTCTTGGTGCGGCCGTTGGAGCAACCCGAGCAGCAGTTGACTCTGGCATTGCACCTAACGAACTTCAAGTTGGTCAAACTGGAAAGGTTGTTGTCCCTGATTTATATATTGCGGCAGGTATCTCAGGAAGCACCCAGCACATGGCTGGAATAAAAGACTCCAAAGTGATTGTTGCCATTAACACAGACGCTAATGCACCAATATTTGAGATGGCAGATCTGGGCTTAGTGGGAGACCTCTATACAGTGCTACCCGAATTACAGACCGAACTTAAATCATAAAGTTCGGTCACCCATTGGTGGGCTTGATTAGTGACAAATATCCTGATAATGTTGGACGCTCTGAGGCGTCCAACACTTACGGGTAAAACATCCGGGGAACTTATGACGGTGTCAAGATTTTTCGCGCTACTCTCCATTTGTGTCGTTGCATGCAGTTTTGGACAAGATAAGGGAGCCCCTACCAAAGCAGGAGGGGACAAGACTAGCAGTGAAAAAACAAATCAATCTAAAACTGTGCCGCCTTCTCCAACAAAGTCACCGACACCTCAAGTTACAAAGCAGGCAGCGGACAAAACGACAATAGAAAAGCCTGCGATTATTGTGAATGGGGACAGTATCAATCGGAATGAATACGTTCGACGAATGGAATACCTACCAGGTCTAGGAAGACC
>JAPLCS010000369.1:0-6995 GCA_026392145.1 Fimbriimonadales bacterium
AGCCGAGAAGCAGTTGCTGATGAAGGAAATTCCTCGCTGGTTTAGCTCCCCGCGGATCGAGACTCGGTGCATGGCGTTCAAAATGGTGAAACTACTCAAGCTCTCACAGTTCGATGGCGCTGTGGATCGTCTAAAGGCAGATTTGGGACGTAAACAAAAATTGAGTCCGCTGGAAAAGATCGAACTAGAGGACATGACGAGCTATCGGGACAGAAGATGAGAGGTCGAAGATTTGGGACTGGGTTCACTCTGATCGAGTTGCTGGTTTGTATCTCGATTGTTGCAGTGCTTGCTGCACTCTTGTTTCCTGTGTGTTCGCGAGCAAAACACAAGGCAAAAGCTGAAGCCGCTCGGTCGGCTATGCGTCAGCTCGGGCTTGCTGCCAATTTGTATTCGACCGGGAGTGATGACATTTATCCGGCGGCTCTCGGTGCAAATTGTTATGCTTTGATTCACAAGACTAGCCGTTATTGCGGTTCGTGGAGTCTTGCGGATGGAGCCGAAATTCCTAGTTTTTACGATTCTGCTCGTCCGTTCGTTGCTGATAGAGCGCTCTATATAAGTTCCGTTGACCGGTTGGATCCGACACTGTTCGCCGAAGGTGGGCACTCAGCAACATGGTGGGAGGAAACCAAGTTCGCTTCTCAGCCTGGATCTAGTTTTGAATACTCATTCTGGAAATCCTTCGGAACTTCGATACCAGATAAATCCCGCCCGGCAGTCTTGCTCTACTCGCTGTACGCAGAGGATTGGAATGTCTCGAAGCCCCAGCAGTTGTATTCTGTTGTTCGAACAGATCTATCTCTGTCAAAGCTAAGGAACGTCGAGTTGGGCAAGGAAATAACACCATGAAGCATAGGCCCTCTCCCTTAGGTATCGCATTTTGTCTCAGCTTAGTGACCTCGGCTGGAATAGTCGGCTACAGGTCAACGAATTCGCCCTCCGGGCAACGAATTCTTATTATAGTGGATTTTGAACCCGTTATGCCACATGAAATGCCGCACCAACTAACCAACCCAAAGCCACAAAACCAACGTTGAAGTAAACTAACCCCCGAATGTCCGACTACAACATCTTGTTTCTCGGCGATGTGGTCGGCCGCCCCGGCAGGGACGCAGTCAGCGAGCACCTTCCCGCATTGAGAGCCAAGCACAACCCACTTTTCACCATCATCAATGGGGAAAACAGTGCCGGAGGACTAGGCATTACCGCCGCAATCGCCGAAGAGTTCATCCGCGCCGGTGCAGACGCAATCACCCTCGGAAACCACGCCTTCAATAAAAGAGAAATCTCAACCTATCTCGACTCAGGAAAACCAATCGTTCGCCCCGGCAACATGGCAGCATCCGTCCCCGGTCGAGGCATGATTCAAATTCAAAAACAAGGCATTCAACTCGCAGTCATCAACCTGTGCGGTCGAGTAATGATGGACCCGCACTACACCGACCCCTTCGCCGTATTTGACGACTACCACACCTCACTCCAAACCCCCCACGTATTCCTCGACTTCCACTGCGAAGCCACCAGCGAAAAAATTGGAATGGGCTACCACTGCGAAGGTAGAGCAACCGCAGTCGTCGGAACCCATACCCACGTGCAAACCGCCGACGAAACCGTCCTCGCAGGCGGCACCGCCTACATCACCGATGTAGGCATGTGCGGACCACGCAACAGCGTGCTCGGCATGGACCGAAACATTATTGTTCGTCGATTTAGAACAGGACTTCCGGAAAAATTTGAAGTCGCTAATGAACCTGGTGTAATCTCAGGAGTAGTAATTTGCGTCGAAAAAGTCAGCGGAAGAGCGAAATCCATTGAAAGGATTAGCGTCATAGACTAGAATAGAGATTAATCTATCCTGACCGGTTAGGAGAAAACATTGAACACACTATTTGCAATGATGATCATGGGTGCGGGTGCACAAGAGACCCCAGTCCTCTATCGTACTGGCGTCGCGCTGAAGGACCAAGGTATTTCCGTGCGATCCTGGGGAAGCGGCATTTGCTCCGAAACAGAAGAGGCGGCCTACGAAGGAACTACCTCGGTCAGAATCGCGACCAAGAATTTGTATCAAGGCGGAGCCTTCACCTTCTCCAAACCAGGCGATGTAAGCGCAGCCTTTGCTGACAAATACAACCTCCTACGAATCACCTTCAAAACCCTCGATGCAGCCACAGGAACAGGCGGTGGTGGCGCACCCGGACCGGGTGCAGCAGGTGCAGCGGGCGGCGGCGGCGGTTCAAAAGCTGGTGACGGCGAAGAATCACCAGAAGGCGGATTTGATTCACCATTTGTGGACCCACAAGGCGGGCCTGGCGGAGGATTCGGACGACCCGGCGGCGCTGGACCAGGTGGCGGTCAAAAAGGCGGCTCCGGATTCGGAGCTCCTGGCGCAGGCGGTGCGGGCGGTGCATCGAGCGGAGTGGTGCTCAAATCCATTCGACTCATCATCACCACCACCGATGGCCTTCGAAGCGAAGCAGTGGTTCCAACAAGCGCAGCAGGAACTGTAGAACGAGGATGGAAGCAAGCAGGTGTCCCCCTCCAAGCAATCAAAGGATTTGCCCGAACCAATAAAGTCATCAAAGACATTGCGTTCTCGGGTGACGTCTCCACCGCTTTCTACATCGGTGACATCCGAATTCTGAGCGATAAGACACCAATCCGCGGTGAGCCCAACTTCAGAACCTACACGGGGACAACCAACGACACCATCACCTTCTCCGCAACAGGATTCGGTGGAAGTAGCGTTCTCAAGTACACCTGGGACTTCGATGACTCCGATGGTATCCAAATCGATGCCGAAGGTCAAACGGTCAAGTATCGATACCGTGTGCCTAGCAACGGACCAGACGTCAGCACACGAAAGCCAAACGGCCAATACACTGCAACGCTAACCATCACCGATCTTTATGGCTTAAAGGAGTCCTACTCCACCACCATGAAGATTAAAATCAACTAAGAATTCTTACGAGTTCTACAAAACGACCTACCTATCAGGTGGGTCGTTTTTCTATTAGCCTAAGGTAGACTGATTCTTTCTAGGAACATATCACTAACAATGACAAGGATTGCCCTACTATCCACAGAGCTCCTTTTTCTGGAGGCTCTAGCAAGCTTATTTAACCGGTTTGGGTCCTTCCAAGTGGTCTGCCAAGAAATGAACGTACACAGCTTTCTTAATTTTGGAAAAGCCCGAAATGCTCAAATTTACGTTGTAGACGCCACCAAGTTAACAAAGGCAGATGTGCAATTTTTGAATGGAGCTAAACTCGCCGGTGGACTTTTACTTGCAGTTATCAACAGCCCCACTTCAGTTCCAATTGATGCAGATCTCATCCTTTCAAAACAAATAGACTCCGAGGAGCTATTTCAATCTCTCAACACCCTAGCAGAACAACTTCCTAAACCCGTGGTACGCGAAGGAAAACGACTCTATCGAACCGGCAACTCGCTCACAGAAAGAGAACAAGCGGTCGCCCGACTCATGGCGCGAGGACATTCAAATGCCGATATTGCCAAACTAATGTCCCTTCAAGAACAAAGCATCAAGAACCTAGCCAGCATAATATTGCGAAAGCTCAAATGCAAGAACAGAACCCAAGTCGCCATCAAACTTGCAAATTTGGAATCCGAGCCACCCTCATAGCTTCTCAGTAATAAATTTTCAGATAGAATACTCCTGTGCCAACCAGAGACCTCACCACTCGAGTTCTCACCGCCTTAACTCTTTTTGCGGTAGTAGTCGGAGTTCTATTCTTTGACCGCACAGGCATCGGAGTAAAAGCTCTACTGGTCCTCATGGTGGGCATATCACTCACCGAATGGGCAAACATCACGCAGCTCAAATCACCCCTCTGGCTCGTTCCCGCAGGAGCATTCTGCCTGGCATCAATAATTGGTATCTCCCAACTTCCCTTCCCGCATCTGCCCTATTGGTCATGCTTAGGGCTTCCTATCGCTGGAGCGCTCGTATCAAACTCCACCAAACAACACGAACCCATCGGCAAAGTACTGTTCTCAAACGCCTGGCTGATACTCACCCTCGTTCCCATAATTCTCCTATCCCTTCCCTCCACAAGCACGCATTTACATATCTCACCCGTTTGGATCATGTTTGCTGCCGTTCCCATCTGGGTCGGCGACTCCATGGCACTATTCGTTGGGAAAGCATGGGGCAAAACCCCCCTCGCACCCACTATCTCCCCTAAAAAGACCCGCGAAGGCGCAATTGGCAATCTACTAGGATGCCTAATCTCAGGACTCGTCTTAGCACTAATTTACAAGGTCCCCCTCGGCGTTGGACTCTGTATCGGCGTCAACTGCGGCGTCATCGGCCAAATAGGTGACCTCTTCCAAAGCCACCTCAAACGGATGGCAGGCCTCAAAGACAGCGGCTCCATTCTTCCCGGACACGGTGGCCTCCTCGACCGAATAGACAGCCTGATGACATCAGTACCCGTTAGTCTAGCAATCCTTCACCTTTTCGGGCTTTTCTCCGTCGTTGCACGTTAAATCGCAATCGATCATCTCGGAAATAATTCCGCCTCATTTCCTCGAAACGAGCAAAAGCCGCAGGACTAATCGGCTCCAACAAATCAAACAACCCACTTTTAACCACTACTGCCAAATCAGCCCCACGCAGGATCCACTGATAATACAAATTCCCACGATTCGTATACGGTCCATAAATCACCGCCCCAGGTAGCAACGACTGCACATAATTCAAAACCGGTAACTGGTCAGACCCCATTCGCACCACAATCTGAGGCGTCTGACCATCTCCACCGTAACTCCCATTACAAGCAAAAAATCCCAACAGAAAACCCCGATCCACATCACTCCAATTCATGTTTGTTACATTGCACATTATAACGTGAAACATTCCTAAATTGGAATCTCCAGATTGAATTCCCTCCCCTTTGGTATCATAGATAAGGTGCTCCAAAACATGGAAGCGCCGGAAGTACATGATGAATATTGAAATGCCCTCACGGTATAACGCGTCCGAATCCGAATCCAAGTGGTATCAAGCCTGGGATTCCAACAATCTTTTCCAACCTGATTCCGACGAAACCAAACCAACCTACACGATTACTATTCCGCCACCCAACATCACCGGGTCGCTACACATGGGGCACGCCCTCTGTTACTCGCTTCAAGACCTCTTGGGTCGATATAACCGACTCCAAGGCAAACGAGTACTCATTCTTCCCGGACAAGACCACGCAGGTATCGCTACACAAAGCGTCGTCGAAAAACAACTTAAAAAGCAAGGAACCTCAGGAGCCCAACTCGGACGAGAAAAGTTTGTCGAAAAAGTTTGGGAATGGAGAGAAGAATCCGGTAGCCAAATCCTTAATCAATTCAAAGCCCTCGGATGCTCCTTCGACTGGTCACGACTTCGCTTTACACTGGACCCATCCTATGCCGAAGCCGTGCTCAAAGTTTTTGTTGACTGGTACGAACGAGGGATCATTTATCGAGGACTGAGGGTCATCAACTGGGATCCGAAGCTAAAAACGAGCGTTTCCGACATTGAAACCGTGCGCGAAACCCGTCGTGGCAGCCTCTATCACATCCGCTATGCGTTTGCCGACGGCAGTGGAGAAGTCATCATCGCTACCACTCGCCCCGAAACCATGCTCGCCGACGTGGCGGTAGCGGTACACCCTTCAGACAAAAGATACGAGGGCAAAATTGGCAAGAAACTGGTGCTACCTCTGGTAGGTAGAGAGATTTCCTTGATTTCCGACCTCTATCCGGATCCCGAATTCGGAACCGGTGCCGTCAAAATAACTCCAGCTCACGACCCGAACGATTACGAAGTTGGCTCACGGCACAACCTACCAATGCCCATCATTCTCGATCGGGATGCTCGAATTGACCTGACCTACATCAAAGAAAATGAACCTAATTTGTATACGGCAGTTCAACAATACGAAGGGCTAGAAAGAAATGAAGCCCGAAAGCAAATCGTCGCAGACTTGGAAGCATGCGGGGCACTCATGGAAATCGAAGACCACGAAATCCCGCTCATTATTTCCGACCGAAGCGGGGAAGTCATCGAGCCACTCCTTAGCGAACAATGGTTTGCTCGGCAAACCGAACTTGCTCAACCAGTCGTCAACGCCGTCAACCGTGGCGAAGTCAAATTCCAGCCAGCAAGGTTCAAAGATACATTCTTAGCATGGATGGAAGGCATCAAAGATTGGAACATCTCCCGTCAACTTTGGTGGGGACACAGAGTTCCTGCCTTTTATACCGAAGAGGGTGAGTGCTTCGTGGCGATGACATGGGAACAAGCCCAAGCAAAAGCAGGTGAGAAACCAATCGTTCGCCAGGACGATGATGTGCTAGATACTTGGTTCAGCTCAGGTCTGTGGCCATTTGTAACACTTGGGTGGCCCGAACAAACCGCGGATCTCAAGCAATTCTATCCGACCAGCGTCCTCGTAACCGACAGGAACATTATCAACCTGTGGGTAGCAAGAATGCTCATGATGGGTTACGACCTCGTAGGCGCCAAGCCATTCGACGATGTCATGATCTACGCCACCGTGCTCCGAGAAGACGGTAGAAGAATGAGCAAGTCACTCGGTACGGGAATTGACCCGATGGATGTCATAGAATCCATGGGAACCGACGCCCTCCGATGGGCACTCTTGAGCCAAACTGGGGAAAATCAGGACCTACGATACGGTGACAAGAAGGTTGAAGAGGCAAGGAACTTCTGCAACAAAATATGGAACGCCACCAGATTCGTACTCATGAATGTAGAATCCGAGCCCGAACGACCCGCACATCTCGAAGAGGTTGACGAATGGTTGCTTTCACGTCTCGTAGATGCGTCCCATGAAATCAAAAAAGCGTTTGAGTCCTACGACATTCAATTAGCGTGTCAAACTCTGTATCGCTTCTTCTGGGGCGATGTCTGCGATTGGTACATCGAAATTTCGAAGTCAAGATTGCACAATCCAGAAACAAGAACCACT
>JAPLCS010000369.1:7012-10237 GCA_026392145.1 Fimbriimonadales bacterium
TGCAATGCTTAGATGCCTTCCTGAAGATGCTCCACCCCGTGATGCCATTCCTCACCGAGGAACTATATCAATACTTACCCGTTGCCAACAAGAGCAAGTTCATTGCAACCGCGTCATGGCCAACCTTTGACAACCTTGGCCTCCACCCAGAAGCTGGAAAGGGAGTTCAAAAGATTCTGAATTCAATTCGATCTCTCCGAGCCCTCCGAGCAGAACTGGACCTCAAGCCTATGCAAACCATTGAGACCACCTACTTTGAAGGTGAAATCGGAAGCAATGAGGCGACAATCTGCAGCCAAGCATGGACAAAGCAACTCATAAAAGGTAAACCCTCCGGCAAATTCGTCTCCGTAACCTCAGAAGGTATTGACTATCACCTAGAAATAGATGGCCTTGTGGACTTGGAGAAAATAACGATCAGCCTTGCAAGAGACCTCGAGAAATCAACAATCGAGCACGACAAACTCGCCCAAAGGCTTAATAATCCGCAGTTTGTGGAAAAAGCAAAGCCGGAAATTATCGAGAGGGACCGAGAACAACTCCAGCAACTCGCCGATAAAATCGAGAAACTGAAGCAACGTCAAATACTATTTGGCTAATTTCCGGGTTCTCGGAACGAGTATTAGTAGCAGACACACATAATAGGCAATCATAACCACTACGGGGACTGATTGCCTTGTTACTTCCAGAGTAGGGAGTGCAGAAGTCCAACTCGTGGCAATCTGTAGATACTTCACAAGCGGACTGCCTAACATCACAAATAAGGGCCCCAGTCCTGGAATCAAACTCAAAAAACCTAGAATCATCACCGCCGAAGAAGGCAATTCAATCAGTAAATTTGTGACCACACCCGAAAAAATAATCCGTCCAAACCACCACGCGGAGATAGGCTCGGCAGCGAGAAAAGCAACACACGAACCCTGAACCGCCTTAACCCAATCAGGAAGTTGGGACGGTAACCTCTCAAACCACACCAACAAAGCCCCCGTCACCACATACGACAACTGAAAACCAGCTTGAAATAGCGCATCTGGATCAAAAATCAACCAGAGAACTGCCGCCAGCGATAAGGCAGAAAGTCCATCCTGAGACCGCCGAAACAAGTAAGCACAAGAACCAACCTGCCACATGATTGCTGCGCGTAGCGTAGGCGGATGAAAACCAGTAAAGCAAGTGTAAACCAGCAATAGTCCAAAGATAATCCACAGTAAGTGGTGCCTAGGAATAGCAAACAAAAACAGCACCTGCTGAATGAACAAAGCAATAACAACAACGTGAATCCCACTCGCCGAAACTAAATGATAGGTCCCACTAAGAATCAAGTTGCTCTTGTCTTCCTGGGTTAAATTATTTGGAAAGTTAAAGGTCAGTGATTGTATCCAAGCCCCATTCTTGTCGCCATACAACTCCTGCAACGTAGCCATCGCATCTAATCGCCACACCGACAACTGATGAAGCACACCTCCAGGCAAAACGGTGTACTCCTTCGCGCTTATCGAGCCCTTTCGACTCCCCTGATTCTGTGAAATCACATCAACCATATCTCCAGGTGAGAGAGCAACTTGACCAGGAATCCTTAAGACCGTTCGAAAATCACCAACCTTGGCATCAACTAGCGTGGCATCTTGTCGAAATTCGCTAAAACTCCGCACCTCCACCACACCACTAAAGTTCGAAGGATTGGGCAATTCGTGCCTTGAAAAGGTGGTACCAACTAAAGATCCTATCAATAAGCCAAAAGCAATAATGGTGATAAGTCTCTCTTTGTAGAACAAGCTAAAAGCAACAACCGCTAAAAAGCCGAGGACAAACCAATGGAGATTAATTCCAATCACCATTCCCAAAAGCAACAGAATCAGTGGTCGATGACCAAAATATCGAAGCATGGAATTATCCCTATTCGTTACCCCTGGCTTTTACCGTTACTTGAATCGTGAGCTTGTAATTTTGCCAATCGTCTCTCGGCAATCTCCCGAATACTTAGTCCAGACAAATCTTCAAGTTCAACAGCCTCAACTGTAGGCTCAACACTCCTCGGTGTCTTCACTGCCCGTACACCAAAGCGAATATCCACAAACAGCCCCGGTTCCTCTGCCATGCTGTTTAGCTGAGTAAGAATTGTTTCACGGTGCATCCGCATCTCCTGTGCCCACGCAGACCCCTGAACGCTCACCCACACAACACCCCGCTCATAACGGTCCGGAGAGCTCTTGGCTGCCAAATGTGAACCCACAACGGTATCCCATTGCTTAAGTACCGACAAAGCCCTCGCCGCCCTCAGAACTTCAGGAGGAAGAACATCTGTCATCGCGTCGGTAAGTTTTTTCATAAGAACTTGCCACCTTGCATGTGAAGCACCTCTGCTCTGTCCAATATATCCTGTCCAGCTGCTGTTGCCTCAGTACAGGTCAAGATCGCTTGTTCAGCCACGGAAAATACAACGTTGCAGAGCTTAGCTCGCCGATCAGGATCTAGGTCACTAAGAATATCGTCGAGTAACAACACCGGCGTGGCTCCCAAAATATCCTTGATGGTTTGCAAGGTCGCTAATTTGACCGCAATCACCGTGGTTCGTTGCTGACCCTGTGAGCCATATAATCTCGCCTCCTTGCCGTCAATCTGGGCAAGAATATCATCCCGATGAGGTCCGATCTGAGTAAATCCCCGTTGAATATCCGCCCGACGAGACAAAGCAAACTGTTGCGCAAGCTCACCCTCATCCTTTTGCACGTAACAAAATGAGAGCGTCTCGTCTTGACTCGCTAGTTGAGACTGAAACTCCGTCGCAATCGGGCCAAGGGCCTCCAAGTACCGAGTTCTAAACTCTCGCATCGCCTGACCATGCACCGCCATCGGTTCTTCCCACGTTTCAAAGGCAAAGTCATCTACCCGCTGTTCTTGTGAGGCCTTTAGCAAGGCGTTCCGTTGCTCCAGAGAGCGACGATAATGGGTGAAGTGCTGAAGATAGACGGGATACAGGGTGCAGAGCTCTAAATCAAGAAATAATCTCCGATCAGAAGGATCACCACGAATAATAGACAAATCCTGAAGGGAAATTGAGACTGAGGGAAGTCGCCCGATAATATCGGCCGCCCTAGGCAAACCACCACCATTAATAAAAAACTTCTTCCTCGTGCCACAGTCCAAAGCAGCCGACAACGTGGTCCCACCTTCGAGTTCCACTTCAACCTTGCAACCAGAACTGCCCAGTCGAATCGCTTCCGC
>JAPLCS010000427.1 GCA_026392145.1 Fimbriimonadales bacterium
AGCAGGCACGTTAATTTTATTTTCGAGTGTTGTTGCTGCGAGTGGGAGAAATGATCTATTCACGATTCCAACTTCTGGGGGAACAGCAACTCAAGTCACCTCAACATCAAACACATCCGAGTTTGGAGCAATGTTTAATGAAGACGGAACAAAAATATCATACATTGGCGTGGATGTTAATCCACTCTTAACGGGACTCTATATATGTAATGCTGACGGATCGTCATCCATACAATTAGTGGTAAGCACTTCACTCGGCTTTACTACCTATTTTACAGATTCCAATGGCAGATCATTCGGTGGAATAAACGGCTGGCACTTTTCACTCAGGAGAGGTAACCGTTACTAAGGTTGTAGTGGTTGGAGCAGGCTTTGCTGGTGTTGAAGCAGCATGGGCGTTAGCAGAGCGAAATGTAGAGGTGATTCTCTACGAGATGCGTCCAGTCAAAAATACTCCAGCACACACCACTGATTACTTTGCGGAGCTTGTCTGTTCCAACTCCCTGAAATCAAAACTACCTACATCACCCGCTGGCCAATTAAAGAAAGAAATGGAATCATTAGGTTCTATTGTTCTTATAATTGCAGGTCAAAACACTGTCCCTGGAGGAGAGGCACTTTGCGTTGATAGAGCCGCATTCGGTAGTGAAATCACCAAAGCTATTTCAAATCATCCGCTAATCAGCATTGTTCGCGAAGAGTTCACTCCAAAGCAACTTGAGAGCTACATTGATTTGAAAATGCCGGTAATACTGGCAACTGGGCCACTTACCTCTCCAGAATTGTCTGACTGGCTTGCAAAGTCAACCGGAAGACAACACCTTTACTTCTATGATGCTGTGTCACCAACAGTCGATGCCAGTACCTTGGATCGTAGCATTGTATTTGCCCAAAGTAGATACGATAAAGGGGGAGATGATTACCTTAACTGCCCATTTGACAAAGAATCTTACGAAAATTTTGTACAAGCCCTTACAACGGCAGAAAGAGCACCCATTCATGCTTTTGAAGCAGGGGGAGCAAGAGGTGAAGAGCCTGATTACAACATGCCCATTGAAGACCAAGTTCTAGAGAAAATTAAGTACTTCGCTGGCTGCACTCCCATAGAAGCAATCGCAGAAAAAGGTGCCCGATCATTAGCATTCGGCAATTTTAAGCCTATGGGCTTAACTAATCCGAAGACCGGTAAGAGACCTTGGGCGGCGCTTCAGTTGCGTCCAGAGAATAAAGAGTTGACTCTCTATTCCCTCGTTGCTTGCCAAACTAGGCTTCGATTCGGTGAGCAAAAGCGTGTATTTCAAATGGTTCCAGGTTTGGAAAATGCAGAGTTTGTTAGATACGGAGTGATTCACAGAAATACGTATCTTGAAGCACCTTCCACTTTGGAGCCATGGCTTGAGCTAAAAAGCAAACCGGGGGTTTATGTCGCTGGTCAGCTTACAGGTGTTGAAGGGTATGTTGAATCTGCTGCGATGGGAATCTACGTTGCAATGCAACTTGCAAGAAAANNNNTTTACGTAGCATTGCAACTTGCTAGAAAACTTCAACAGAAGCCATTTATTCCCGCTCCAAGAGCGACAGCTTACGGTTCGCTCCTTGCTCATCTGCAAGATGAAACGCCACGAGAATTTGCTCCAATGAATATTAACTGGGGAATCATGCCTGATCCTATTGAACCAACTAGAGATAAAGGAATCAAGCGTGCAAAAAAAATCGAGCAGGCTAACATTGAATTAAACACATGGCTCAATGAACTCTGCTTATAGCAGGTGACTTACTTTTCGGGTCGACTTAATTCGAAAGTCTCCCCATTTTGAACATTAAGGTAATTTCCGCCACCTAATCTAGCAATCGGAGCAAATAATCCACCGTTGGTTGACTGGTGAATCATCATTACCTCACCTATAACGTATCTCGCGGATCCTTCAACAGCTCCGTGCTCAACTATGCTGAACAACTTGCATTCCATTTGCACCATGCTTTCTGCTACCCTTTTCGGCCGAATTGTCAAGCTGTCAAGTGAACTAAATCCTGATATATCCCACTCGCTCTCGTCTGCTGGAATAGATTTGCTTGTTAAATTCATTCCGTCAGCAATGGTTTTGTGAACGAGATTGATAACATACTCTCCCGTCTCCCGGATATTCACAAGGGTATCTTTTTCACTTCCGTTTAGACCAACCACGGGACTAAAAACAACGCTCGGTGGGTTAGCACCACCTGCCATAAAAAAACTAAACGGAGCCAAATTTTCAACCCCACTTCTGCTGATACTGCTTACAAGCGCGATAGGTCTGGGAATAATCAGATTGGAAAGTAAGTTGTAACAATCTTTCGAAGAAAGCGTTGACGTATCAATTGACAAAAACTCATTCACGGGCAATTCGTCTACGATAACCAGCCTCAGGTAGTTGTGATTTGACCACTTCGAAGATAAAAAAAGGCCGGCTCAAGTGAGCCGGCTTGGGGGAGGTTTAGTATTCAGCCCCACCTTCTCAAGAGGATTGATTGGTGTTGCTAATTAGTTGGACGACCCACACCCCTTACAGTTTCGACATTAGAATTTATTTCCAAAAAATCCACGGACAAATCCTATACATTGAGCAACCTCACTCAAGTTATTGTCCCAGTTAAATTCGTATTCCACTGAAACGCTTCCCTCAAGTTTCATTCGATCGTACATCTTCAAGATTCCACTGATGTCCGAAACACCTTGTCCGTATGGCATGTCATGGCCTTCAGGTTTGAAGACATCTAGATCTTTCAAATGGCTACTCACAACACGCCCTTTCAGTGCTTTCAGCGCATCTACTGGCTTGATTCCGCTTCGCACCCAATGTCCAGTGTCAGCACAAGCGCCAATTCGAACATCACGATCTTTTACGATTGAGTAGATATATTCAGGATTCCAGACCTTATAATTCGGATTCTTTTCCTGTCTTGGATGGTTATGGAATCCAACTTTGATATCAAATTCCTTAACCAATTTTTCGATTGTGTCAAGAGATTCAGTTGACTCTGTGTTGATGATTGAGATGCCAAGAGATTTTGCCCAGAGAAACAACGGTCTAGCCTTGTTGTAATCTTTATCAATTCCAGTTACACCAAATGCAACGGCCTGTACTTTGAATTTAGAAAGTTGCGCCTTCAAGGCTGAAAGCTGGGCTGCAGTCATATCAGGACCAATTCCACCTTCCTTCGATGGTTCAATCTTCTGACCAGGATACAATTCGATATTGCTTGCACCGGCTGCAGAAGTCTTCTCAATGGCTTCGAATGCGCTAAAGCGATTGAATGTCCAGGCTTGAACCGACATTTTGAAGGTCATGGGCTTTGCAAAAAACATGGAAGAGGCGAGAATCACTGATATCGGCACGAGCAAATGATACCGATTTTGCATATGTTAAAAATATCTTTTTTTCTAACCAAGACCACAACAATCCATTGTAGAATCTGACGTCACTGGTACTTGCAACTTTAATTCAAGAGAGTCAGATGCTCCCAACTGGCAAGATGATTTCTCCAATTGGAAATCATGCCGAGGTCGGTTCCTACCCGATCAATATGGTGAAAACTCTTGATGGAAAATACGCAGTCGTCACAACCATGGGATACAGACAGGGCCTAAGCGTCATCAACCTATCAACTGGCAAGCTCGCAAGTCAATTTGATATAAACCTCAGCAGTAAATCCAAAAAAAGTACGAGCAAAGGCGGACTTTATTTTGGTTTGGCAGTACATCCAAAGTCTGGGCTAATTTATGCAAGCCAGGGGTCTCAGGACATTGTATCCACCTATAAAGTAGACGAATTGGGTCAAATTTCAGTAACTGAACAGAAGTTTTCTGCGGCTAAAGATGCGAACAGAAATGGCTTGCCGTTTCACTTTGCTGGTTTAGCAACCAATTCGAATGGAAGCAGGCTTTTGGTTGTCAACAATCAAACGAATGTGTCTACCAAAGGGTCAGTTACGTTGTACGCAACTGATACCCAAACACCAATCGCAAACATTCCGGTACTCAACTGGTACCCAAACACCAATCGCAACCATTCCAACAAGTGGATTTCCTCTTGATGTCGCGTACAAAACTGTCGGCAAAGGAGCTGATGAAAAAGCATATGTCTTGTCTGAAAGAGACGGTTTAATTGATGTAGTCAATCTCAGCACCAAGAAAGTTGAAAAGCAAATTCGGACAGGAGAGTCTCCCACTAATTTGCTCTTAACCAGGAATCAGCATTTTCTGTATGTAAGCAACAACGCGAGTGATACCGTGTCTCAAATCGACACTACCACAGATAAAGTAGTCAGCACGATTCCGGTCAGACCAGCTGAATTGAGAGGACTTCCTGGAGCAGGGCCACTTGGTCTAACACTATCTGAAGATGAAAAGCAACTTTTTGTCACCCTTGCTGATATGCAATGCATATCCGTCATCGATACTCAATCTAAATCAGTTAAGGGCTACATACCGACGGGGTGGTTACCTACTGCAGCCCTTCACCACTCTGGGAATCTTTTCGTGTCTTCCGCCAAAGGGATTCAGGCCATGAATCCAAACGCTAAATCAGTAAAAGGAAACGGGACTTACATCCAAAATATCATAGAAGGCACTGTTTCGAAGTTCCCAGTACCTTCAACTAAAGAACTCCAAACTTTAACTGCAAAAGTGATTTCAAACAATAGGATTACCAAAGGGTTGAATTCATCCAAAATTGCTTCCTTTACAAATCCAGGAATAAAGCATGTGATCTACATTGTCAAAGAGAACAGAACTTATGACAACGTTTTGGGTGATCTACCACAAGGAAATGGAGATCCAACGCTAACACTTTTCCCACGTAAAGTCACTCCGAACCAACATGCAATTGCCGAACGTTTTGTCCTGTTAGACAATTTTTATGTCTGTGCTGAAGTAAGCCAAGATGGTTGGCAATGGTCGACTAGTGGGATGCCTAGTGCTTATGGCTCCCGAAACACTCCTTATAATTACTCTGGACGAGGTCGCTCATACGATACCGAAGGTTCAAACAACGGAGAAGCTGTTGAACTAATGGGAATTAGAAATGTAGCTAAGCCAGCCGCAGGCTATATTTGGGAGCACTGCGCAAACAACAAAGTAACTTATCGCAATTACGGTATGTTTGGAGCCTTCGTGGGAATTGATGATAAACGACTGAGCGCCAATCCAAATGCCAAAGACAGTTTCCCATTAGTCAAATCTCTAATCGGGCACACTGACACTAACTTTCGGCATTATGACCTGAGCTTTGCCGATTCACCTGCTTACGACGAGTTTGGAGTAGACATTAAGTCACGACTCAAGACGTACGGTGAGTTCAAAACAACCAATCGATTTTCAGAATGGAAACGAGAGTTCGATGGTTTTGTGAAAAATGGCAAAATGCCTCAATTTCAATAGCTGTTTCTAACAGCCCGTTTTGGAAAGATACATTGATATGTGTTCTTGAGGATGATGCACAAGCTGGAATTGATCACGTTGATGCCCATAGGTCAACGGCATACGTAATTTCCCCCTTCATTCAAAAAGGTACCGTCGATAGCACCTTTTACAATACAGACTCAATGCTCCGGACCATTCAGCTCGTGTTAGGTATGCCGCCAATGTCTCAATATGATGCAGTGGCGACACCATTCCAGTTCTTGTCAAAAAACGCATCAAATGTTGAGCCATTCAAAGCGATAAAGCCAAATAAAGAAATCATCACGGCGCTCAACTCTAAGACTGCCTATAGGTCTAAGGACAGTAACAATATCCCGAGATTTGCCGAAGAAAGTGAGATAGACGAAGAGCTAAACGATATCCTTTGGAAATCAATCAAAGGGATTAACACAACAACTCCACAACCAAAATATGGGGTGCAATCAGGCAGGAAAAAGCGGGATTAACACATGCAGAATGTAAGTAATTTTGCAGGTAACATCGCAGCATGAAGAGTGTGTACTCAAAATCAATCGGTGTGATGTCGGTTGTCGCTCTGTTTGCACTAGCGAACGCTGACCTGAAAGACCTTTATTCAGTTCGCGAAGGCAGTGGAAACTTACAATTCCGATCTAGAACCAGTAACTCCGACCTTCGCAAAATGCAAGTCGTCCTTAAGCAAGGTGGCCGGGCAGAAATCAAAATCTTGACTGGAACGAACCACACCTTTTACGGAACTTGGCGAAACCGAAATAACAATTCATGCCTAATCAACATTGAGGATCTTGACAGAGACCGCGCTTTCGGCACTGGAGTTGTTGAGCACGATGGACGAGGAACTTTCACACGAGTAAATCTAAGTGGAACAGTCTCTGGTGCACAATTTAATCTTGACTTTAATGCCGAGAGATGGGATGGCGGAAACTTTGGGGGCAATGGCGGTTTCACTTCAACTGAAGTCGAATTTGTTAGAAAGGCTCGATATGCTATCCAAGATAAATTCTCACTTGACGCAAGATTCGATTGGGCTCGCGAGTCG
>JAPLCS010000377.1 GCA_026392145.1 Fimbriimonadales bacterium
CCACCTTGCCAAGTACAGAAATTCCCAGAGCTAGTGATTCGTGGGTCCCAACCGTATCAAAAACGCTTCCAAATCCACTAGGTGCCAACAGCTTTAATTTCGCTTGAATTTCTTCCTGGCTCATCTTGGCAACATTGATGGCATGCCCAATCCCTTGTTTCTTTGCCATATTGATGGCGTCTTCACTTCGATCAAGCAAAACCGCAAACGATGCTCCCTGAGCCAAAGAAGCTTGGGCGACTCCGTTGCCCGCAGGCCCAGCACCTATGCAAAGAATCGGACGACCATTTTGAACATGTCCCACTTCTGATACATGCACACAAACCGCCAAAATATCCATCATTGCCGCTTCTTCAAAACTAACATGGTCCGCTAACTCAAAGCAAGAGGCTCCCCATGAAGGAGCATATTTGGCATAAGCTCCCGGAAAATATTGACGGTCTCCCCAGCCCTGACCATGCCCCAAATGAACTGTATTCACACAGAGGCGAGAACGCCCTGTCCGACAGTCCTCACAATAGCCACAAATCTTGGAACAAACAGGCGCAACACGCTTACCAAGCAAATGTCGATTTGCTTCCGTCTGAACGGCCACGACCGTACCCGCATACTCATGCCCCAGAACGATATTGGGCGGATTAGGCATAAACCTCCCCAACGTATGCTGTGCCCAAGGATTCTCTCCCAAAAAGTAGCGGAAATCAGACCCACATACGCCACAAGCAGCAATCTTAACAACCACGAGATCAGGATCACCATAATCCTCCACTGGCCAAGCAGGAATCTGATGAATCTTGAATGACTTCGGCCCCTCAAGAACTGCCGCTGGAAATGTGTCAAGTATTGGTTCAATTGTGATCATGGATTAGATTCCCCACCATGCAGTAAACCCGCCATCAACAGGAATCACTGCACCGGTGACAAACTTTGAAGCATCAGACGCCAAAAACAAGAGTGCACCCACTAAATCCTTGGGCTCACCAAATCTTCCTGCAGGAGTGTGTTGCAGCACACTCCTTCCCCTTTCTGTGGGTTCCCCCGATTCTTTGTCTGTTAACAAAAATCGATTCTGCTCGGTAATAAAAAATCCGGGTTGGATAGCATTAACCCGAACTTCTCCCAAGGTGCGCCTTCCCAATTCCAAAGCCGCCCATTTGGTATAACTCGCCACAGCCGCCTTGGCTGCCCCATAGCCACCCACTCTCGAAATCGGCATCTCAGCAGAAACCGAAGAAATGGTAATGATCGAACCACTTTCCATGCGCTTCCCGAACGCCAAAATAGGCAGAATTGCTCCCGGCAGCAGATTCAATTCAATCACCGACTTCAAGGCTTCTGGCGATTGAGAAAAGAAGTCCGCATCTGGCATCAACGTCGCGGCTGGTTGATTGCCACCAATGGCAGAAACCAAAATGTCCACACACCCAACCGACTCCGCCACAGACTCAAGTTGTGAAAAATCGCTGGGGTCACACGCGTGAACTTGTACGCCTAATCGAGACTGCATACCATCAAGTTTTTCCTGGCTGCGACCTACCAGCACAACCTTTGCACCGGCCTCAACAAGCCCTTCCACCATCGTTTGACCTAACACTCCGGTTCCCCCGAGCACAACTGCACGTTTGCCTGCTAGCATGAATGTCTAACGCTACCCAGTTTCGCTTATGAATTTGCTCGCCCACGCCGTGCTTTCTCCACCTAATCCGATGATTTTCATCGGAAACTTTGCGACTGACTTTATCAGCAGTTCAGAAATCAACTCACTGCACCTTGACTTACAAGTGGGAACAGCACTTCATCGAGAAATCGACAGGTTTACCGACTCTCATCATGCCGTATTCGAAGCAAAATCAATTCTAGTTGGATATCAAAGGTTCGCCAACCCACTGGTAGATATATTCTTTGACCATTTGCTAACCCACCACTGGAGCGAAGCCGAAGATCTCAACACATTTATCGCCAACACATACAAAACCATCGAGGCTCACAGAAGCCAACTGCCAGAACCAGCCAGCAACATCCTAGCCGACGTTGTATCGACCGATTGGCTGGGCAAATATCAGTCCGTCTCAGGACTACAACTCACCCTACAAAGAATCGAACGCAGACTCAACTTTCGAACAGGAAGACAAGTTGCGCTCACCGGGTCACTCAACTTCCTAGAACAATACAGATACCGTTTCGAATCCCTATTCCTGGAATTATTCCTGGAATTCTGGCCAGATCTTCGAGTCCATGTTTCCAGCTTTCCAATCAATTAGTCGTTGAGTACTTCATTAAAGCCCCGAACCATCTTTTGTCTTAAGTCCTGCTTCTCTTCCGACGAAAGAAACGACGCATTCACCGCATTGGCGTTCAGCGTGTACAAAATATCAAGCGGAAGTTCAAACGTTTCAACACACCTTGCCCACTCTTCGGTGAGCGAAGTATTGAACATAGGTGGATCATCTGAGTTAATGGACACCGAAAGCCCCTCATCAATCATTCGACCGATAGGATGAGCCTCCAAATTAGGGAAAATCGCCAAGCAGACGTTGCTGGAAGGATTCACTTCTAAGTGAATCATATTGTCTCTCAATCGGGCAACCAGCCTTCCATCTTCAAGACAGCGAACACCATGACCGATTCGATTCGCCTCAATCACGTCCAATGCCTCGTAGATGGCTTCTGGTCCCTGTGTTTCCCCAGCATGAGCAGTAATCGGCACACCTGCCGACCGTGCAGTGGCAAAAGCATGAGCATGCCGCGAAAGGGGGTACTTTAACTCAAATCCCGACAATCCAATGGCAGCAACTCCCTTGTCACGATAGTCAATACACCACTGGGCAACTTCTTCACCTTGCTCTGGTGTGAACTCTCGAACAATATCAATCACCCAACGAATTACTACTCC
>JAPLCS010000134.1:0-3072 GCA_026392145.1 Fimbriimonadales bacterium
GTCAGTAAGGCAGATGTCGGAACCTGTTTTGACATTGGAAACTTTCTTTTAGCGGGGGTTAATTCAGTATCTGCAGCAGTTAGCTCCTTAGTTGTCGGTTCCTCAGTGCCTAAGTTGATTCATGTCAAAGACTTTGTCCAATCTGATCTCGGATCTTACACAGATGTTCGGGGCAATAAATTTGCTGGATCATTTTTAGGGCAAGGAGAAGTTCCAATTCGTAAAACTTTGATTGAACTCGCCAAAGTGGTGGGTAATCATCCAATTTGTATTGACTTGGAACTGGAGTGCGGGGAGCAGGGCCAAGAAGCTACGCGGCAGGGTGTCCTCTGGCTTAAGAGTCTAATTGCTGAAATTCAATCAGTTGCTTGATTGATTGAACTTGATCTTTTTCTGGCATTGCTTCGAATGTTGGAATGTGAACGAAGCCAATTTTCTTCTGTGGGAATCTTATGAGCAGAGAATACAAGATGAAATTGCACAAGTAATCTCCCGGTGAATAACTGGTGCCTATTGGCGAACTGAACTCAGGACTGACAAATGTTTGCACTTGCTTTGGGGTTAGAAATGTTTGACCAAGTGTTTGAGGGCCAGCAACTGAGATGACTGTCCGTTGATGATCCGTACTCAAATATCCAGGTTCGCTTCCAACTGAATTGTGTGCATATAACTCAAATGCAGGTACTAATAGGTTTGAATTGAGTCCGAGACATAGAATGGAGGTAAATGGTGATCCTTTTAGTGAGTCAGCAAATTCTTCAACAACCTCATAGTTCACTGAGAGTACGGTGTGATTGGAGGACAGTTGAGGAGCAATGATCGATGAGGGGTTATTAGTAACTGACCTGAAAGGACCGAATCCTGTGACAAGGAGACTCACTCTAATCTGCTTTCCTTGAGCATAATCATTGGCTCCCCATACTTCTTTTCAATTTGACTATCTCGAATGATAATCCATTCACCTTCGTCCAGACCGACTGCCATTTGGTACTTCCCTCGATGAAATGTGATCCGCATACGCTCTTTCCGATTTCGCGTTTTAAAGTGTGTATCGATGAGCACATCAAGAAGACCGGCACCAGGAACGATTTTTGGAGAGTTGTCTGGATTGTTCCCGCCAATCATTGGGTCGCTCACAACCATTGCTCCTGCACTTGTACCAAACCAATTCGCACCTCTTTTGATTGCAAGCGAAACGTTGTCATGAAACCACTTTTGACCAAAGCGCTCAATCACTAGATTCTGATTGCCACCAGGTACCCAAAAACCTATAGCCTTGGCAAATTCATCTTCAAGACTTTTCTTGCGTTCTACACTGAGTTCCTTATCATCGATGAGGAGTGGGTCACTAAATCCATTTTCTTTCAAAAAGGTTAATGAGGATGCTCCCTTGGTAGGATCTTCTCGCGTTTGGGCAAGAACGAGAATGCGTCCATCTTTGCCTCCGCAAAGTTTTGCAAATTCTTCCACCATTTCTTTGGTGGTTGTGCCACCACCTGCAAGTAAAAATGCGCCTGGTTTGGAGGAGTTGTTTACTGACAGACTTTTAGCCTGGGAGAACGCGAGGAACAGCGTCGCAGTTACAAACATTAGCCGATGTAAAGAATGACGTCGCCTGGATTTAGAATGGCACCATTTTCGGCGACGAGTTTCTTTACAACCCCACTTGTGCTTGCGTGAATTTCGCTATACACCTTCATTGCCTCAATGAGTCCAATGACTTGCCCTGCAGTGATTGTATCGCCCTCTTTCACAAATGGAGGCGCTGATGGACCAGATGCTATGTAGAAGATTCCCATCATCGGGCTGGTAATAGGGGTGCCATGATTCACTGGTGCAGGCGGTGTTGGTTCTTCGTAGTGTTCTGCTGGAGCAGATTCGGTGTGAGCAATTTCTCCGTGGCTGAGCACTACCGATTGAGCTACTTTGGGAGCCGATTTTTTCAGAGATATTTTGAATCCATCAACTTCTAATTCAGCTTCGGTGAGTTTGAATTCCCGAACAAGGTCTGCCACCTGGTCAATATGGTGCTTAAAATCTGAATTATCGAAAGATTTACTCACGGTGATAGTATGACAGAAAGTGCATTTTAGGAGCGAATTGCGACGAATGTACCGTCAAAGTGTGCTGCTTCTTCACCTCGACAGAGGACTTCCACTTTAAGTTCGATTCTCGCACTTCCTCTTCGTTCAAATGTATCCCAAAAGTGAGAGATGGCCTCTTGTGGGGGAGGTCTGAGTTCAGCCGTAAAGTCGCTGTCTACCGATGCAATGTAGTCAATCGTAGATTTCCTGACTACCAGTTTGGCAGCGATGCTCTTGTCTCGCATAAGAATCCAAAGCCAGCTCCAACCCGCCAATGTGGCAATTGAGGCAATTGAACCACCAAAGCCGGTGCCTCGGTGGTTCAAGTTAGGTTCTAATGGACAGCCAAGCAACACGCGTTCTTGCGAAGCGACTTCAACACGAAGTCCCATTGCTTTAGACAATGGGATATGTTCGTGGAGGTATTGCTCAAGTGTCGCTTCTAAAAGCATTAGACTTTGTGCTTCGTAATACTTTCATCTTCTCTCACTGCTTGAGCGGCTTTTTCAAGTCGTTCCACAAACTGCTGAGAAGTGAGAGTTTTCGACAATAGGGCGGTAAGGGAGTCTTCAAGTTCTTTCATGAATCCTTTGTACCAGTGGCGGAACTTGATGGACCAGACCGTTTTGCTTTCCTTGAACGCTTTGGCTGGAAGGACCAGTTCCTCTGGTAACTCACCTTCATTACTTCCTTTGATTGCCATGAGGGTTCCTTTCTCCTTTACGAACGCTTTTGCGTTGTCCAGTGAGGTCATGTACTTAAAGAAGTCAATGGCTCGATCACTTGCTTTGGCTTTGGATGGGAACATCCAAGGTTCAATATCGACGTTGATTGCGCCTGGATCACCTTTGCCACCCTCTACCGACGGAGGAAGCATGAACGCCAATTTTGCCCCTGGCTTCATCATGTTTCGCATTTCAGACTTGAGCCAAGTTCCACAAGGCACCATCGCTGCTTTTCCATTGAGAAACTCCTGTTGAGATTCAGT
>JAPLCS010000134.1:3083-7990 GCA_026392145.1 Fimbriimonadales bacterium
AAATCCTTTGTCACGGATCTCTTCGAGCATTTGAGCAGCCTTCAAGACTGACTCCGATTTCCAAGCACCTGGTTCCATGTTTTGGCATGCATTTACGGCTTCAATTCCGCCAATACTTTGCACCCAAGGAAGCAACATTCCATACACCAAATAGTAAGGGTATTTGCCTTGGAAGGTTAGAGGTGCCATTCCTTTTGCCTTAATCTTAGGCGCAAGCTCCATGAATTCTTTCCAAGTTTTTGGAGCGGTCCATCCGTTGGCTTTGAAAACGGCAGGGTCGTACCACCAACCATAAATCATCATGTAGTACGGAAGAGTGACTTGTACTCCCTCCCATTGTCCTAGTTTTAACAACGCTGGTTCAAAGGTTTCGCCCCAAGGTGTTTTGCCATCCGCTGAGGGGGACTTGAGTGCTTCGGTGAGGTCGAAAATTTGTCCCTCTTCTGCCAATGCCCAGTGGTCCATTCCCCAACCAGGGAACATGAGGTCTGGTGGATCACCGCTAACCATTCGCGGTTGCAGTTGTTCCCATACGCGTGGATTGCCTTCTAGCTTAATTTTGACTCCAGGGTTTGCCTTCATGTAGTCGTTGGCACACTTCTGGAAGAAGTCAATATCGTAACCGCCTTTGAATGACTGAACTTCTAAGCTGGTTTGACTCTGAAGGTCTTTTGCTGTCCACATTGGAACCGAAAGCGTTGTAGCTGCCTTCTCTGTTCCAGTGCCGGATTCTTTAGGAGCGTCTCCTGAATTATTTGAACCGCAGCCGACTGCGAACGCCACGGCTAGTGAAAGAATTCCTGTTCTAAAAAAGCTTCGTTGCATAGATTTTATTACCTTACACCCCATTCCCATATTGCGTATGCGATTTTATCACTCTGGAGCATGATATAGGTGAATTCCCTCCCTATTTATCACACGGTTTGCCTCAATTCATGGACATGGTGGGTAGGTGATGGGTTATCCTTTTGGCTATGCTGAAAGTTGGGGTCGTCGGATGTGGCTTTATGGGCAAGATGCACTCGAGTGTTTATGCCATGTTGCCAAACGCAGAATTCGTAGGTGTCTACGATGTGAGCGAAGAGCGAGGCAAACCTGTTGCTGAGAAACATGGCGTGGCTTTCTTCAGCGATTTCGAAGCTTTCGCCGCTTCGGTGGATGCTATTGACATTTGCCTTCCAACGTACTTACACGCTGAATACACAGTGAAGGCCGCTGAACTCAAGAAGCATGTCTTGTGTGAAAAACCCATGGCGCTTACCACCGCAGATGCTGAAAAGATGGTAGCTGCTTGTAAGGAAAATGACGTTCGGTTGATGATTGCGCACTGTATTCGATTTTGGCCAGAGTACGCGCTCTTGAAAAAGTTAACCGTGGAAGGTCAGCTAGGAGCTTTGGTCTCTTTGAATTTGACTCGGTACGGTGAGTTCCCATCGTGGTCCAGCAACGACTGGCTTTCTAATGAAGAGTTGACTGGTGGTGCTGCTTTGGACATGCACATTCATGACACTGACTATGCATTGTATCTACTGGGCAAGCCGCTTGAGGTATTCAGTGCTGGAACCTATGATGTCAAAGGGCTCTCGCACATCTTTTCAACGTTTGTCTATTCAAATACGGTTGTTCACCTTGAGGGTGGATGGAACTTGCCTCCTGGAGCTCCTTTCAAAATGGCGTTTCGTGCAGTCTTTGAAAATGGTGCTGCGATTTGGGATGGTGGACCTATGACGGTTTATGAAAAGGGTAAGGACGCGGTCGTTCCTGAGTTTCCTAAGATGAGCACTGCAGGCGGCGGGAACATTAGTGATCTCGGTGGCTACTATCACGAAATAAAGCATTTTGTTAATCGAGTACTTTCTGGTGAGGCGTTTGACGTTTCAACACCGGAATCCTCGCTTGATTCGTTGACGGTGGCTTTGGAAGAAATCAGGCTTGCAAAAAGTAGACGATGATTTCTCCTAGAACTCGCTTTATTCTTGCCTATCTAAGTCCAGCGGTCCTGATTTATGGACTGTTTGTTGGGTTGCCTCTTGTCCAGTCATTCTATTACGCGATGTTTCGGTGGAAAGGTGTTTCCAATCGCATGACCTTTGTTGGGTCAAAGAACTTTGTTCAGATGGCACAGGATCGGACGTTGCATACGGCGGGGATGAATCAGTTTCTACTCTTGTCCCTTGGTGGTTTCTTTCTTGTTGTATTTGGAGTTACGATTGCTCATGCTCTGCAGAATCGGACGCGGTTATCTCGAACGGTTCAGGCCATCATGCTGTTTCCTCAAGTGATCTCGATGGTGATGGTGGGAATCATTTGGCAGTTCATGTGGAATCCTTCTTTCGGATTACTTTCCAAGGGAGCCCAGGCGTTAAGTATTCCCTTGCCAAAATCGGGGGTGCTTGGGGTGAGTGGATGGGCCAACGCGGCGGTTCTCATTGCCTTTTTGTGGCATGCGATTGGATTTTATGTGATGCTTTTTTCCGCTGGCATTAGTGGGATCGATGGCGAGATTTTGGAAGCTTCGAAGTTGGATGGTGCCAGTGGCTGGACTCGGTTCCAGAAGATAACTTGGCCTCTGCTTTGGTCAATCAAGAGAATTGCAATGGTGTACGTTGTTTCCAACGTTATGGGGACGTTTGTGCTGGTGAGATTGCTCACGAATTCAGGTCCTGACAACGCTACCCAAGTGCTTCTCACCTATATTTATCAGAAAGGGTGGGAGCAGTCTCAGATGGGACAAGCTGCGACTGTGGCGGTTTATAGTTTCTTGATAGCCATGTTATTGGGTTCCTTGGCGATGTTCGTGGTTGGTAAAAACCCCGAGGCAAGAAGGAGTGTGGAAGCATGATTCGGTTCTTTGGTCAGCTGCTTTTGTTGCTCTTTCTTATTTCGATTTTGGGGCCTTTTCTTTGGGTGATTTTGACTTCCATGAAGTCGGGTTCTGAAATATTTGAGTCTCCTTGGCAATTGCCAAGAGGATTTGTGTCGAAAAACTTTGTTTCAGCTTGGACTGATGGTGTTATCGGCCCGTGGGTTCCATGGCAGCCTATGTGCTTGCTAAGTATCCGTTTCGAGGCTCTAAGTGGATTCTTAATGGCTTTGTTGGTGGATTGATGTTTCCTAACTTCCTGGTGATTATTCCGCTGTTCCTTCTTGTTTCCAAACTCGGCATTTTGAACACGATGCACGGACTCATTCTGGTTTATGTTGCCTATTCGTTGGCTTTTACCGTTTTTGTTTTGCACGGTTTCTTTTCGACTTTGCCGAACGAACTGATGGAAGCATCGATGTTGGATGGATGCACTGATTCTTCTACTTTTTGGAGAGTAATGTTTCCTATCGCTCGCCCCGGTGTTTTGGTTGTAGCCATTTTCAACGCTATTGGGCTTTGGAATGAATACCCGCTGGCGCTTGTTCTTGCTGGAGAGGGCAAGGTTCAGACGCTTCCCGTCGGAATTGCAAATTTGACCATGACCCAGGGATATTCTGGTGACTGGGGAGCATTATTCGCTGGCATTGTGATTGTGATGCTTCCGGTGATGGGTGTGTATTTGATCTTCAAGGATCAGATACAGAAGACCATGTTGGCCGGGGCAATCAAGGGTTAATTTGCCTTTATGAACGCGCGAGTGTGAATGTGAATTCACCATTGATACTCGTTTTCAGCTTTCTTGAAAATGCTTTGATTCGACCAATGTATTTACCTTTGCCAATTGCGCGGGTGGTGAAAGTGCAGGCAATTTCATCGCTTGTACTGTCGATCTTCTTGTCAGGCTTTTGATCGAGATTCACAAACATTGCCATGACTCCTCGACCACAGGATGGCCCCTTTGACGCAAAGTGGAGTGTTCGATATTCTGCGGTTCCAAACTTTGCTGCGGGTTGTGACCACGTGAATTTTTCTAAATTCGTTCCGACATTCACATTGAAGTGGAGCGTGATGCAATTTGCCGGAACGAAGCTGTTGCCTTGTTGAAATTTAAGAACATATACTTCCGCTTCGTCGTCTTTCTTTCCGTTAGAAGTGGCTCTGGAATTTACAGATAGCTTTTGAACTTTTACCGTATCGATTTTGACTGGTGCGCCGAGAATCTTTGCTTGAAGTGGATTCACCCCGAGTGCGAGTACAGTGGCAAAAGACGTAATCATTTCACCTGTTAAGTTCCATTTCTCGTGTGATGATTCCCTTGGCGATTTGCTTGGAATTGGACCAAAAGGTACAATTCGTAACCCATTCAATTCTGTAACCTCATAGTTAACGGATTTTTCGGGCGGTTAGCTCAGTGGTAGAGCACTTCGTTCACACCGAAGGGGTCGTGGGTTCAAGTCCCGCACCGCCCACCACTTGTTTGAACTTCAATCTGAGAAACGATTGATGATCAGACATTCATTGGCGAACGCTCTTGGTGTTCAGCAGTACGTTCGAATTACCGTAAATTTGTCTTCTGTCCTCAATTGACGTGGATTGACTTTGCTCAAGTTGCCTTGACCGTTGAGCCGGCCCTCGCTCATAAGTAGTGATGATGTTTGATTTTTACTGATTATCTTTGTGGGGATTTGGTGGGGGAGTGCCCATTTTGTCGGTTGCTGTGTGATGGGCACTTTGGACACCTTAGGTTCAAAATTTTTTCTAATTTTTGATTTTGATGGGCATCTGGTTGACAGGCATGAATGCTTGCTTGATGGGGAATTTTTTGGCACATTGTATTCGGCGTTGTTAGATGTTTTTGTCAACTTGGAATATTGCTTTGCTTTTAGAGGAGGAATAGAATGATGTGGATAGGAGTTGGGAGCATGGGCGGAAGGATGTTCACTGACAAGCTTGTTTTTCGATGGTTGGAAGGTTTTAGCGCTTGGTCGCTTGACAGTGCCACCCACAACATTTTGCTGGCTACCATTGCTTACCCCGCCCA
>JAPLCS010000053.1 GCA_026392145.1 Fimbriimonadales bacterium
ACCGATATATCTCTAAGATTCAGATTAAGAATCAAGGTAAATTCAATCAACTATGCTTGACCCACGTGTCACTCGCCTTGCCGAACTGCTTTGTACTCATTCTTGTGATTTGGGACCGGCGGACTCGGTGCTGATTCACGCATTTGATATTCCGGATGAATGCATCGCCGAAATTGTTCGTGTGGCTCAATCGAAAGGAGCAAAGGTTGCGGTTCGGCTGGAAAGCAACGTTGTGAAGCGTCAGTTGATGCTGGGAATGACGACTGAAAATGCTCAACTCTACGCGAATATAGAGAAGCACGAAATGGAACAGATGACGGCATACATTGCTTTGCGGGGAACCGACAACTATGCGGAGTTGGCGGATGTGCCAGGAGAGACGCTTTCTATGTGGCAAAAGGAATACACAGTCCCTGTTGTGTTTGGAGTTCGAGTGCCAAAGACCAAATGGGTGGCTCTTCGTTGGCCAACTTCTGGAATGGCCCAGCAGGCAAGTATGAGCACGGCTGCGTTTGAAAAGTTTTATTTCGATGTTTGCACTCTTGATTACGCTAAGATGGCTCGGGCTGCTGATGCGCTTCAGAAGCTGATGGATAAAACTGATCGGGTGAGGATTACTGGACCGGGTACGGAATTGACGTTTAGCATTAAGGGGATTGGATCTGTGCCTTGTACAGGAGAAAGGAATATTCCCGATGGTGAGTGCTTCTCGGCACCTGTGATGGGTTCGATGAATGGAACGATTCAATACAATACGGTTTCGCTCTACCAGGGAACTGAGTTCAAGGACATTCGATTCGTGGTCAAAGATGGTCGAATTGTTGAGGCGACTGCGGGTGCGAATACCGAAAAGTTGAATCAGATTTTGGATGCTGACGAAGGGGCACGTTGTTTTGGCGAATGGGCGATTGGTTTCAATCCTTTTGTGATGGAGCCGATGAAGGACACCTTGTTTGATGAGAAAATTGCCGGTAGCTTCCATTTGACTCCGGGTGCTGCTTATGACCCGCCGGGAGGGAACGGAAACAAGAGCTCAATTCACTGGGATATTGTGTGTATTCAGCGACCGGAGTACGGTGGCGGAGAAATTTACTTCGACGATGTGCTGATTCGGAAGGATGGATTGTTTGTCATTCCTGAGCTTTTGGACTTAAACCCAGATCGATTGGCCTGAGAGAGGTCCTGAGTGAAAGCCGCCTCTTTTGGGGCGGTAGGTATTCTGTTGCCGCTAGTAAAAATGCAAGCTAGTAATATTGTCAGATTCAACCGACACTATATAGGTCTCAGATGATTTTCAAGCTACTTCGAGTAAAGCAGTGGACCAAGAATGTTTTTGTTCTTGCAGCCATTTCGTTTACCAGTAGTTGGTCTTTGCCTGGTAAGGCGATTGACGCTCTGATGGCAGTCTTTGCGATGTGTTTGGCGAGCAGTGCCACTTATATCGTCAACGATCTTTTTGATGTTGCCAAAGACCGGCTTCACCCGAAAAAGAAGCTACGTCCTATTGCCTCAGGGGCGGTCAAAGAGTCGGTCGCGGTTATCATTGCGATTGTTTGTCTGTTCTGTTCTTTTCTTCTTGGGTGGACGGCAGATCCTAACGTTGTTTACTGTATCGCCGCTTATTTGCTTCTTCAGATTGCCTACAACCTGAAGTTGCGGAACGTTTCAGTTGCTGACGTTTGTTGTATTGCTGCAGGGTTTGTAATTCGAGTGATTACTGGTGCCATGGCAATCAATGTGCAAGTTTCAGGATGGATCTTGCTCTGTACCGCCATGCTTGCGTTGATGCTCGGGTTTGGGAAACGAAGACACGAGTTTCATTTGCAAGGTGAGGACAAGGTGCATACGAGGAAAAGTCTGGCAGACTATTCTGCTCAATCTCTAGACATGTTGGTTGTGATGTCAGCGGCTTGTGCGGTTCTCACCTACTCGGTTTACAGTATCGAGAGTTTGACGGCAAAGATGCATCCTGGTTTGATTGTCACAACGCCGTTTGTGCTATACGGCATCGCTCGTTATATCGTGATTGTTTTTTCAGGGGATCAAGATTCGGAAACTGGAGAGCCCGAATCATTGGTGCTGAGTGACAAGCATCTGATCATCACTTTTGTTGGGTACGCCCTTGCGGTTGTATTCGCCTTGTCTGATATTAACCTTCCATTTTTGTACCGATGAAAACACGATTTGCCATTGTCATAGGAGCCTCGAGCGGCAT
>JAPLCS010000335.1 GCA_026392145.1 Fimbriimonadales bacterium
GCACTTTGTCAGATGGTCAATTGAACTTCACTGCTGACTTGGTCAAACAATAAGTTCCAGATTGAAGTAAAAGCCCGTCCAAAGTTAGGTGACGCTACGTCACCTAACTTTTTTTACGCATCTTCAAGTCCAAGGTCAAGAACTGAGTTAAGTCCTAAACAAGCTTACAAACCTTTACTCTCAACCACATGCCAATCAAAATCAAAAAACAGAAATTTCTTGAACCTAGTGTGCCCAAAGTGCCCATCACCCAGTTCCCCGAAAAATGGGCACTCCCCCACCTCCCGTCCAACTCTCACATCAAGACCCAAAGCAGGTAAAACCAGCCAAAGGCAATGCACATCGTCATCATCGCAAACCCTACCTCCGCACGCGGACGAGGGAGAAAGAGGAAACAAGAACTCATCACCCTCCTCGAACAAGCAATCGACCTTGCCAAGCAACAAACCAACGCCACACACACCTACGAAATCATCGAGACCACTGCCCCAGGTTCTTCGATCAAAACGAACCAAAAAAATCCGGGATCAGCTGCCTACCTCGCCCACCAAGCCGCCACCAACCCAGAAGTGAAGGCAGATCTCGTCGCCGCAGCGGGCGGAGACGGAACTATCGGTGAAGTCGCCAACGGCCTAACAGGAACCAATACACCCCTCGGCGTCCTCCCTATGGGAACAGGCAATGACTTCGCCCGAACACTAGGAATCAACACCGACCTCCCTCTCGCCGTCCAAACCCTTTTTCAAGGCACGGCAAAACCTGTCGACCTCGGCAAAATTGAAAACGGTGGCTACTTCCTCAACATCGCAGGTTGTGGATATGATGCCGAAGTTGCCGCCCGCATCAATCACGGATTCAAGAGACTCAAAGGAACCACCGCCTACGTTGTCGCCGCACTCCAAACTCTCGCCAGATTCAAAGGCATCAACGTCAACATCACCGCCGAAAACACCATGAACAACTCCGCAGACAAATCACCAATCTCCTACCAAGGAAAACTCATGCTCTGCGCCATAGCAAACGCCAAAATGTATGGAGGCGGTATGAAAATCGCCCCCAACGCCGACATCTCCGACGGCAAGTTTTCCATCGTCCTCGTCGGCAACGTCTCCCAATTCGAATTCCTGCTCACCTTTCCCAAGGTCTTCAAAGGAACCCACATCCACCACCCCAAAGTCACGGCATTCGAGGCAACCAAAATCACCATCCACGCCGACCAACCCATGCCCACCCTCGCCGACGGAGAAGAAATCGGAACCACACCTATCACCTTCACTATCGTTCCCAACGCCCTCACCGTCCTCTACCCACCGACCCATCTCTAAACCACTTCAACCGATCATTTACATTCGCCTCAGTATTTCGTCTAGAATTAGGTCATGCTCACGCTCATCGCCCTCATCGCTGCTAACGATAAAATCTTCGACGGAAAAACTCTCAAAGGATGGGAAGTAGTCGGAGGAGGCACATGGACAGTAGAGCAAGGCGTACTCAAAGGCTCATGCACCAAAACCGATGACCAAGGGATCCTCGTTTACGAAAAGCCGGTCAAAGACTTCACCGCACAATTTCAATTCAAAATCGCCGGCGGAAACAGTGGTTTCTACTTCCGCACCGAGCGCATCAAAGAACAGCCCCTCGTCAAAGGATGCCAAGCTGAGATTGACGCCATCTATGACGTTGCAGGAATCTGGGAAACCGCAGGCAGAGGCTGGGTGTTCAAACCCACCGAAGAGCTTCACGCCACCGCAAACTTCAAGCCAGGCCAATGGAGCAAAATGGATGTCAGTGTCATCGGTAGCCACTACACGGTCAAACTAAACGGCAAGACCATCACCGACATCGAAGATCCTCAGGGCAGAAAAGAAGGTGCACTCGCTCTCCAACTTCATGGCGGAATGGACATGACCGTCGAGTTCAAAGACATCAAACTCCAACACAAATAAGGTGACGCACATTAAGATGACGCACAATACGTTGCCTACTTCAAAGTAGGCAACGCAAAACAAACAAACGTATCAGATTGCGGTCCCTTGTCAAACCCAAAGAGCTTAGCGTAACCACCGCCACTCGCCGCAATGACCACATACTGCCGACCACCGATCGAATACGTACATGGGGCGGCATAAGCCGAAGCAGGTAACCGATATTCGAACAATGTCTTCCCATTGCGACTGTCAAACGCACGAAACATCGAATCGCACGTCGCCCCAACAAACACCAAATCGCCAGCAGTAGCCAAAGTACCACCCAAATTCGGCGTCCCCTCCCACGTTGAGTTAACTCCTGATACTCACCTAACCGCATCTGCCAGGCAAACCGTCCAGTATTCAAATTGATCGCCGTCAACAATCCCCATGGTGGCTTCACACCAGGGTAACCATTCTCATCCGTCAAAAACTCATACCGTGCTGGCTGTGCCATGATTGCCGGAGCATCATTGGTGTTCACGTAGAGCATCTGTGTTCGCGGGTCGAACGAAGCTCCCGACCAAGGCGAACCACCCCAATACCCAGGCGCAACCACTGTTCCACGCCGACTTGGTGGCAAGTATTTCGCCCCATAATCCAGCCCCGTCAACTTGCTCATCACCAGTTTCTGCCCCTCAACCGTCAGGTCAGTAACATCCTCAAGTCGAAACTGAGTTCGACACAGCGCAGAAGGCAAAGTAGGTTCAGGTTGCGTCTTCGCAGTCAATTCATCAGGCAAGGTTGAAGCAGGTGCAGGAACCTCTCGAACAGGATAAATCGGCTTCCCCGTTACCCGATCCAAAACGAAACAAAAACCCGTCTTGGTCACCTGAGCGACGACGTCAACTAATTTGCCGTTTCTCTTGATTGAACAAAGGACCGGCGTTGAGGCATTATCATGGTCCCAAACATCATGGTGCACTGTTTGAAAATGCCAAAGTCGCTTTCCTGACTTAGCATCCAACGCAACAACACAGTTTCCAAAAAGATTGTCTCCATGTCGCTTCGAACCATCAAAATCTGGCGCCACCGAACCGGTCGCCGCAAACAAAATTCCCCGCTTTTCATCAAGAGAGTAGCCATTCCACGAACCACCTGCGCCTATAGAATCGCTCCCGCGCGTTATCCACGTTTCACTGCCCGGTTCACCGACATTCGGAACAACATCAAAACTCCAAACTCGCTTACCGCTCTTGACCGAAAACGCCATAATCGTCCCCGGCGCCGAACCCTCACTCTCTCCGGTAGCGAGTCCAACAAAAACGAAATCTCGATAAATGGTAGGGGCAGCAGAAACGCCAACATATGCAGACGTATTCAACTCCTTTCGCAAATCAACCGTGCTGAATTCCGAGGCAAACTCACCCTTCTTGGCATCGATCGACACAATACGCCCATCAGTCGTACCAAACAACAATCTCCGTAAGCCCTGGGGCTTCCCATCACTCCAATAGGCTAATCCACGACTCGCTCGCGAATGACCACTGCGGCCATCATCAGTTTGTGTCTCCAATTCCCATCGCTTCTTTCCTGTAACAGGGTCAATCGCAACGACCTTATGCTTAGCCGTCACCAAATACATCGTGCCTTCAACCACCAACGGCGTGCACTGAAGCGGAGTTTGTTGAATGCCCTCCCCCGTATGAAAGGTCCAGACAGGACGTAATCGAGCCACATTCCCAGTGTTGATTTGCTTGAGCGAGGAAAATTTGCTGCCCCCCTGATCGCCCGCCATCACATTCCAATCCACATCCGCAGTTCTGGTAGCAAGATGAGGCGTCAAACCCACAGTCAAACTTACCGACAACCCAATGAGTGAACTCAAACACATGCTTTCTACTTTACACACAACCCTTTACGCGCCAACAACATGTGAGCACATCGTTTACTTCTCACAGTTCACAACTCATCTCAAATCTCATTGCGCCACTGACTCCAAATCCTCATCTCTTCCCATTCCTCACTTAGCTCAAATCCAGCTTCGCGAAGTCCAAGCAAAATCATCCCCACATGCCATCCTTCGTGCCATATCAAATGTTGTAGAAACATGACAGGGTGGTCATACCACCCAACTTTGCCAGCATTACTTTCTCCCTCGCTCAAACTGTGTTTCAGGAAAGATTTCACTGCAAGCGCACTTTCATCAAGCAATCGCTTAATCTCCTCTAAATTCTCAACCGGTGTCTCCCATCCATCCAAGAATCCGTCAGTCATTCCACCCAAACTCTTTGGCGCCACATTCCCCAAAAAGTAATGCCGAACTTTGTGAATGTGAGCCAGATGAAAATGTAAGGATGTACCATTCGGCGAGACCAGAATTTCAGAATTCTCATTT
>JAPLCS010000399.1 GCA_026392145.1 Fimbriimonadales bacterium
ATTCGAATACGATACTCAGACCATCATGGAGCTTTTCAACGACGAAGGAGTCTAAGGCTTGCCCCCTAAGAACACATCTCATGCTCCACCACTAGATTTGATTTGGGGGGCCACCAGAATTCCTCCAACAGCCGCCGCACTGAAAGCCAAAGCATTCCAACCCGCCGCCGACGCGTTGTAGGTCAAGGTTGCGGCCATGAACAAGGACATGGCGCGAAACGCACGGGAACAGGAAAGGACGGTGAGCGACATAGGGAAACTCCTCAGATTCCTCCATTATAGGGCACCTCGCCCGTAAATGGGCGAGTGAGGTTCAACAAAGTAACGAATTGTTCCCCTTGCCATATCTTTTCCCAGGCGGGGCCTGACAGCGGCGGCGTATGTCGTCCGTAAACTCACGCCCTGTTTTACTCATCGTTGGTTCTTGGCTTGGTCGAGGTGCCTCTTTCGGGGGCTATGGTTATTCTTTGCTTTTGTCCGTTGGCTTTATTTGATCGTTGAGATTTGATAGTTGCCTAGGCTGTCGACCGTGACTTTCGGGAAGAAGCCGGTACGCTCGAATTGTTGGTTGATGGAATCGAGTTGCTTCCACAACTCTGTGTTGGGAGCGGGTTTGTTTTGAGGCAGGATGAAAACCACCACCTTGTTGGGGCAGTCTTTTGCGATGGTGTAGATTTCTTCGATTGCTTCATCTCCCATGGCTAAGCATCCGATGCTTACCTTTGATCCATGGATAAATATGTCTCCTCCGGGGTGTTGTTTGTCGGCGAGAACAGTATCTGATGCGTTGGGATAGTTAATGCCAAGTGAGAGGTGAAATTGGCTTTTGGGGTTGAATCGATTGATGAAGTAGACGCCTTCGGGGACTTGGCGGTCTCCTTCTTTACGCTTGGGACCGAGTTTGCCTGACGCAGCAAGGATTTTGTAGGACTTCAGCAGTTTAAGCTTGTTGGTTGGGGAGTTGCTTGCCCAGAGTTCCAACTGCTTTGTGGCTTTGAATGCCCGAAGAAGGAGGCGGCTTGGCGGGTATTTGATTCCTTTTTGGTCACAAATTGTTTGTAAGTGTGGCATTACCTTGTGTCTCGCCAGTTCATCTCGATCTATCATCATTGAACTCGTCCAGAGGATTGGAAGCATTTTCTTGATGATACATTGCTTTGTATCTGTGTTTAGGGAGTAATTGTGGGTGCTGGCAGTTGGATGAGGACAGAGTACGCCACGATTTCGGTTTGAAAGTAAGTCGGGGTGATACTTTTGATGGTTCCTGTCCATTCGGGTGTTTCCACTTCTTCGTCGAGTTCTGGCTGGGAATCTGGGGTGAATGTTCCGAGCCAGATAGGTCGGTCCCAGGTGAGAATGGTAGTTGCGGGAAGATAGATTTGTGCAAGATTTTGAGATATTGGTTTTAATATTGCTCTGGTCTGGTTCCCGCTGAGTTGGACGATTCTTCCAAGTTTTTGGATTGCAAGGGTGATACGGGCTTTGATTTTGCTCAATGGTTTCTCGTTTGAATTTATTCCTGATGGTTTGTGGGATTTCTTCGACCGGTAAGAACCCGTGTGGCGAGGGGGAGAAAGTCGGGTTGGAGGAATGGAGCGAGCATTTTCCACCCTTCTTCTCTGAGAGTTTGGCTGTCGTCTGGTCCGGGTTCTATTTTTAGATCTCCGACGGTGACGGTTTCGGAGGCTCCTGTTTCTCTTCGGAGGCAGCCGAGGAATTCGGCTGCGGTGAGGTTCCAAAGAGCTACTGACAGTGTAAAAGTATAGTCAGTATTATTATAAATATCTGGCTGAATCATCGGTCTTAGTGCAGAGGCAAGTTCATCGGCAAGTTGGGTTACTCGTGTTTGATAGGTGATCCCTGAATTGGCTAAACCGCACCTTTCTAGGATTCGGTTGTAGGTGGTGCTAAATGGCATTTGCACCTCGAGAATCTATGTTTTGAGAAGCTATGATTTGAGAAGCTATTTGGCCTTGATTTTTGTTGCCGATTCGTTGGTCAATAGATCTGAGGAGGAATGAATGTTCGTGAATATTGTTCGCGAGTCCATCGAGGGTCGTCATCATCCGGTTGGTCATTCCTTCGAGGAAGTGCACAAATTGGTCCGCTAGTCGGCGGTGCTGCATCATTCCAAAACGCAGCAGGCCGACCATGGAAACGACGAATGTTCCGACCAGAGAAAGTGTGAGTTGAACGGTTTCGAAGTTGGTAATGGATTTAATTGGGTTCATTGATTACAGTTTTCGGAAGAGTTTGATTAGGGGGTCGAGAGTCGCCCAGAATTCATCGAACTCTTTTTGGATGTGTGATTGGTACTGTGGAGCGATTTTTTGAATGGACTCCATGAGGGCATTGAATTTCTTTTTGGCGTTTTGGAGCGCGGAGAGGGCCCCGATGATGGCACCCAGCGTGCCACCGATACCGAGGCTTGAGGCAATTTGTAGCCAGTCCATTATGCTGTCACCTTTGATCCAATGACGTTTTGCCAAAGGCCTGGACCGACGTTGTATCGTGCTCGAACGCCATAGTAGTAGCGATCTCGCATAAAGGCGCTTTCTGACCCATTGGCTTGGTCTAGGGCGGAGAATTCGACGGGAACATCGGACCGTTGTTGGAGGATTACGGCTTTCATTGGACGTTTGGTGTTGAGAACAAACCAATTGTTTCCACTGATAAACGGTGACACCACCACTTGCAGTCTGCCTTGGAAGACGTTGATGATGCCCGAGGAGGAAGATACGCCTGGACTTTCAACGATTTCAAGTGCGTTCCACATTTGGTTTGGACCCACGAGCAGGGTGTCGGGTGAAACACCGAGAGGTACACCTTCGTTGTCGGGGATCGACATCATCATTGCGGTCGCGGTTTTGAGCGCGGAGGTGGTGAGAGGATCATTTAAGAGATTTGAGTAGTCTGAATTTCTGATTCGATGGCTTTCGCTCAGGAGGGCGGTTCCATCGTATCCGATGGTTGAATCGCCATTGGAGAGAAGTTCGACGACCAATTGGTGTCGGTGGTGGGACACTCGGTTGGCTAAGTCTCTTACTCGAAGCCGGATGAGGTCCAGTTGGTCGTCTTCCATGGCACGTCGGTCGACGGCGATGGTGGATTCGAAGACTTTGTCCACAATGTTCATCGTGGAGAGGTTGAGACCGGACGCTCGCCGTTCATCAATGAACTCTCGCATCATGGGTGCATTGTCCATGAGCGCGTAGCGTTGGATGGGTTGGGTTGTATTGATAACGGTAGCGATTTGACCGACGAGGTCGGTTTGTAGTTCGTTACGGTATGCGAGTGAGAATTCTGCTTTTAGTCCGGGCAGGATGAGTTCTGATATATCTGATTGTGTTAGTGCCAAGTTGTTTCCTTGTTAGCTGATTTTTTGGATTTGTGTGACGAAGTTTGGGTTGAAGTTTGAATTAGATGGTGTGATTATTGATGCGGATTCTGAGTCCTGGTTCACCGTTGGAGGCGGTTTCTATTGCCACGGAAGTTCCTACCGCGTAGGCGTTTGTGAGGCCCGATGAACTGTCTGTGACTGATCCGTCTCCGTTACTGTAAATGGTTTTCCCGATTGCCGATTGGGCATTCGTTCCCGTATTTGGGAATACAAACGTGCCAGATTTTGAGACGTTGACGATGAGACTTCCACCGGATGGATTTGCAACTGTTTCGTTGGCTACACCAATGAAACGAAGCGACGCAGTGGCTGGATTGAGAGGGACGGCGTATCCGGCTGAGTTGAGAGCCACTAGCGATCCTTTGTAGATTTTAGTGGATGACGCGATTGTGTATCGGATGACGATTCCTGGCTTTTCGAAGTTTTCGAGGGGCTTGCTGAGTTGTGGCATTTTGTTTTAGTGGGTGGACTTTCCGGCGGCGATAGTTTTGAGGTCGATGCCGGGGAAGTGCTTTCGATAGAAGGCTGCTTCTTCGGGAAGTAGCAAGTGATGTGCGGCTTGTTCGATGGCGGCTTGTGGGGTGTGGACGGGTGCAAGCTCGGCGAAGATGTTTTGGCTTGGTAGGAATTCCTTGAGCCTTGCAACCAATGCCCCTACGGAAATAGTTTCCTGGTTGAAGTTCACGGTCGCCTGGCATGCGAGGAGAGCCTTCAGCAGCGATTTGCTGGCGGGAGTAAGTTTGCCTTCATTTATCCACATCGCAGGCGGCCGCATAGTCAAAGTCGGTGAATTGAGCAGAGAACACGGGTGATAAATGAAAAATTTGGGCAGATGGAACTCTTGGATTTCGCACTACGCTGACTTCGCGAATTCGGGAGAGGTCGCTTTCTAGCCCCATGGAGAGCGAGGATGCGCCGCTTTTGATCATGAGTGAGTCGGCTTGTTGGGTGAGGGTGATGGTTCCGTAGAGTTCTTTGCCTTGTTGTCTAAGTTCGGTGACAAAGCCAAGTTCGAGAGGTGAGTCGCTGTGCTCAATGAGCACGGGGATGGGGAGGTCGAAATTTTGGACTAGGCGGGCGATGTCGGAGTCGGTAACCGAGAGATGTTTGTCGGGGTAGTCGCCGGCTTCGAATAGTTTGGCTTGGCGATCAATCCATTGGGTGGGTTGTAGGAGGTAGGAGGGAGGTTCTTCGCCGAGGGTTCTGAATTCTGCGGCGAGAGAAATGCGTTCGGAATCGCTGACTTCGTGGCGGAGATTGTTGAGGCCTGGTCCTGCGATTGCGGCTCGACGTAAGAGGTCGAGAAGTGTTTCTCTGGCTTGGGTGTGAATGGCAATCATTGACAATAAATAGTATATCTTTGTCTACTATTGTCAACCTATAAAATTATCGAATGGTGTGAATTAGGTTCAAAAAGGTATTCTTTTGGTTCCGATGATTGATCGCTATTGCACCCCCGCTATGAACGCCATATGGTCTCGACAGGCGAAGTATCAACGCTGGCAAGATGTTGAAATTGCGATTTGTGAGGGCTGGGCTGAAGTTGGTGTGGTGCCTGCTGGTGACTTGTCTGAGATACAGTCTGTGACGAGTTACGACGTGATTGACACCGCCTCGGCGATGATGCTTCGGGATTCTTGTTCGGTGCTGTTGGAATCGGCGGGTAAGTTGCGAGAGACGATTTTGGGACTTGCGCAGGAGCATATGGGTACTCCTTGTATTGGTCGAACCCATGGGATTCATGCTGAGCCGGTTACGTTTGGTTTTAAGTGTTCTAACTGGTTGGCGGAACTGGACAGAAACATAGTTCGGATTCGTGAGTGCAAACGAGATTTGAGCTTTGGCAAGATCAGCGGTGCGGTGGGTATTCACGCGGTTGTTGATCCGGCGATGGAAGTTTCGGTTCTTAAGCGATTGGGCCTTGAGCAAGAGCCGGCTTCGACTCAGATTGTGAATCGGGATAAGCATGCCAACTTTTTGAATACGTTGGCTCTCTTGGGAGCTGGATTGGAGCGAATTGCGACTGAGCTGAGAAACCTTCAGCGAACGGAGATTCTTGAGGTTCAGGAAGCGTTTGCGGCGGGGCAGACGGGAAGTAGCGCAATGCCGCATAAGCGAAATCCTTGGAACAGTGAGACGGTTTGTGGGCTTGCTCGCTTGTTGAGAGGGAATGCCATGGCGATGTTGGAGAGCGTGGCAACTTGGCACGAGCGAGACCTTACGAATTCTTCGTTGGAGCGGGTGATTTTCCCGGATTCATGTCAGTTGGCTGACTTTATGTTGAATCGAATGAACCGAATTTTGTCTGGGTTGGTGGTGATGCCAGAAAACATGCAGACCAATCTTCGGAAGATGGGAGATTTGGTGTTCAGCGAGCACCTGATGGTGGCTTTGGTCGGTAAGGGTTTGAGCCGGGCGGCTGCTTATAAGGTTGCACAGAGGAACGCGGCAATGGCGTGGGATGGTCACGATTTCAAGAGTTCGGTTCAAGAGGATGAGACGGTGAAGCAACATCTTTCTTCCGAAGAGATTGAGCACATTTTTAGCTTGGATCATCATTTGCGAAATGCCCAGTTTACGCTCGATGCGGTCTTGAAGCAGTTCTGATTGATGGCTGGTTGAGCGTTAGGGGGCTTATGCCACTGATGTGAGTGCGCTGTCTAGGAGGTTGATGAATCGCGTGATGTCTTCTGCGGTTACCGACAGGTTAGGTCGGGTGCGGATGGTTCGGTCTCCGGCTCCGAGTAGTAACAGACCGTAGTTGTCTCGGGCTGATTTTACGAGTGTTGATTTTCGCTCTGGAGAGTCTAGCGAGAATCCTTGATAGAGTCCCATTCCTCTGACGTTGTGCATGAATGTGTGTTTGCCTTCAAGCTTTTTGAGCCCTTGGGCAAGGAGTTCACCATTGATGGAGGCTTTTTCGATGAGGTTTTCCGATTCGATGATTTCAACTTCTCGGCAGACTCTCACCATGTCGGCGAGGTTTCCGCCCCAGGTTGAGTCTAGGACTCCGACATCTTTGAGTGGTTCGAGCATGTAGATGATGCCGTTGCCCCATTTCTTTCCGCTTGCAATTGCCATGGGTGGGTGAGGGAGTGTGAAGTGATCTATTGCCCACATTTTGCCGGTGGCACCAAGTCCGGTTTGGACTTCATCGAACGCCATGTAGACGTTGTATTGGTGGCAGAGTTTGGAGAGTCCTTGGAAGAATTCGGGGAGGGCGACTCGATTTCCACCTGCTCCTTGGATGGGTTCGACAATCATTCCCACGATGTCGTCGGACATTTGTTGTAAGACAGATTCGACTTTTTCGAGGCACTTTTCGACAAAGGAGAGATTATCTGCGCGGGAGAGCCGGGAGTCGAAGGAGGGAAAGGGAAGTTGTAGGTTTCCGGGCGGACCGAGTCCAACAAAATCTTTTGTAGCGACTGGATCGACGGTTTGGGTGACGCCTAGTGCGTAGACGGTTCTGCCGTGAAATGCTCGGTCGAAGTAGATGAAGCGCCGGTTGCCAGGTATTTTTCCCTGGCTCATGCACTTCATGTTGTACTTGGCGATGAGGTATTTCATCATGTTTTCGATTGCTTCGGCACCCGAGTTCACCACATAGACCTCTAGGTTTGGATTTTGCATCACTAGGGGCGCGTGCCGGTAGATGAGGCGGTAGTAGTCGAGGCATTCTTTGGTGACGAAATCTGGATTGGCGACTTTATTATTGGCGGCGGTAATGAGGCGCTTGATGTAGGCCGGGTCTAGAAGACCGGGGTGGTTATGCCCGATGAGTTTTGAGCCGTAGTAACCTGCCCAGTCGAACAGTTCTTGGCCATCTACGGTGAATAGCTTCATACCGCTTCCTTTTTCGAGGTCTATGGCAAATGGGTAAGGTTCGGCGATGACGTAATTCCCCAACTCTTCTAGCATGGCCGCTGAGATTGGGCCTGGAAAGTTGGATTGAGTTGATTCTGAACCAGGATTTGAGGCGTACTCGGGCACAGATGAATGGTGGGGAATCACTGGAAGAGTGTACCTTTTGGGGGTGATTTTGAACCTAATGCAG
>JAPLCS010000255.1 GCA_026392145.1 Fimbriimonadales bacterium
CTGACTGCAAATCCTTTGGTTAAGGTTAATTCCGCACCATATCTGGTCTCAGCTCTTCCCGCTCGGTTTCCGATGTCTACCATGTCTGCCGCGAGGAGCAATTTATCTTGGACATGACCGATTCCTACGCTGTACGTTCGCACATTCGGGTCGAAGCCATTTTGATTGATGAGTCCTCCTCCGCCGGGTGCCTGGAACGGAAATACAATGCCAGGCTCAATGAAATTTTCCACTACCACTCCAACGTAAGTATTGTCCATATTTGGTGGACTGTACAGTACACCGAGGTCCATACCAATGGATTCACCTTCGGCGAAATCATTGGCGATACCAGATCCATTTTGCACTCCCCCTGCATTTCCGCTCTGAATGGTGTCTTTGTCTGCGAATTTGTGAGCATAGTAGGATTTCACTCTCTTGACATTGGCGCCGATGGCGAAGCGACCAGCGCCACTTCGCAGAGAGTTTCCGTAACCGATATCTAGGCGTTGATAGCCATACCCGTATGCATCAAGTCTCGAACCAGCATCTACGTTGGAAAGATTTCCGCCAGAGGCTGCCCAATTTTTAAGCTGTTGGTTGGGTACTGTGTTCAGTCCAACTTCACCCTTGGCGCTTACAGCAAACCCTGCGAATCGCACACCAAAATCGACTCCAGCGGCTACGGTTTTGCTAGAGTCTGAATACTTTCTTGCAATGTCAATAATCTTGTCGGATTCAAGTCCGCCTTTGCTAACGTCACCAACAAGATTAGAAATGTCACTGGGTCCAATCCCGTCGAGCCTGTAACCAAATTGGGGCCACATCAAGCTTGGTGATTTTGAGCCAAATGCTAGGAATGCCGGATTGAGCCGATAGTTGTTGTTAATATCGACTGGGAGGGCAAGGCCTGCTCCACCCATTCCAAATGATCGATTTCCACCAATGGTGACATCCGCATTGGAAACTGCAACAAGTGACAATCCGAGTCCGACGAGTGAGAGTTTTATTCGCTGCATCAATTCGATACCTTTTGAAATACTAGGCGATTATTTCTAAATCTGCAACACTTTTGGTGAATCTACCGGCAAATCGGAGGTGATTTTGGGCAAAATATGGCGTGCCCTACGTAATTGCTGAACCTTGTATCGGTGTGAAGGATAAATCATGTATGACGGTTTGTCCGGTTGACTGCATTTATGAAGATGATGAGCAGTTGGTTATCAATCCAGATGAGTGTATTGACTGTGGACTTTGCGAAGCTGAGTGCCCAGTGAGTGCCATATTTGTTGACTCCGATGTTCCACCAAACTGGAAATCGTTTATTGAATTGAATGCAAATCGCGGACGAGAAATCGCTGCTAACCGATAACGCTTGACTTCATGCGACTTTATCTTCGGAGAGTCGAAGCCATCTTGCGGTTTCGATTCTCCCCATATTCAGAATTTTCAGGCCTATTCGATGTCTCACCGACTCAGTTGTTTCTCGTCTGCAGTATCGGACTTCTGAACTTGCTTTGATTGTGCCGAATTGGGTTTCGAGTGCTAAGTTCACAATCGATCCCCTTGGGATGTTGCCTTCGAGCACACCACCAAGTCCACGCGCCGAAATATCTGTCACTGAGAATTCAATTTCAGTTCCTTCTAAGTCGATTACACCGCTCAATCCTACAATTTGCCTTCTGGCTTCTTCTCGCGGTGCGGTGTACTTGATTTCTTTGGTTATTCGCAACGTTAGAAATCCAGTAGATTGGCTAATGAGTTCTGCGGGGAACAGTGCTGCGGTTTCAACTCCGTTGACGCTGACAAAAAATTGAGTGTCAGGTTCGAAGCGATCATGACCGTGATAGTCAATCACAATTTCCGAGTCCGACATCATTCGAACCCAACCGGAATAGAACTTGGCATCGGGAAGTCTTTGAAGGCGTACACGTACGTTTAAATAACTTTCCTGCCTGTCCCCAACTTCTGCCATTCTGACCCCTTATCATTTATCGGCTTTTTGGCACCGATACACCATTGTTTTGTCGTGTTTTTTTGTTAAATTTGGAAGCATGAATTTCCTTCCAAGCCACTCTGTTCAAACTCGACGTAGAGGAGTTTCCATACCTAAAGCCGGTAGATTCCTAGCATTGTTAACAGTATCAGTGATTGCTAGGTTAATCCATTCAAAAATGGTCTAACATGAATGAAAGTTTCAAAACATATGAGTGATTCTGAAAGTAATCTAAGAAAAGCGCAAGATTTGTTCGTTCTTGAATGGGGGCGAATGAGTAGTTCATGGGGCATCAATCGCACCATGGCTCAAATTCATGCGCTACTTTTTGTGACAGGAATTCCACTTGAAGTGAATGAAATCATGGATCGATTACAGATTTCACGGGGTAACGCATCAATGAACTTGCGCGAGCTCATGGACTGGGGGATAGTTCGAAGATTTCGACAGCCGGGAGACAGAAAGGACACATACATTTCGGAAACGGACCCCTATCAAATGTTCTTAAAAGTTGCCAAGGAGCGCAAACGTCGTGAAATCGACCCTACCGCAGATGTGATTCGAGAGGTTTTAGCAAAACTTCCTGCTTCCGATCCTAAAGAAGATACGCAAGGGCTTCGTGCAAGAATGGTCGCCCTTCTTGAAATTTTTGACTTAATGGATGTTGCCTGCGAACAGTTATTTGGAATGGAACTGAGCATGGACCAAGTGAAAGACTTAGTCAAGAATACAAAATTCTAACTGGTTGGTTTACGAGTTTCATCCTAGTAATAGTTCCAGAAAGCGTGCTTGGGTACTTTGACCTTTTGATGTTCACTGGTAGCGTATGTGAGTGCCCGTGCGGACTCGTGACAGCGATAATAAATTCAGCCATTTAAGTGGCGGTTGTTTACCACGACTTACTCTAGCTGATCAAGTACTTTTCCCGGGTGCTGTACTTACTATTTCAGTCGTTCGGAATGCTTCAAAAGATGCGGTTGCATTGGCGCAGCAACAAGAAAAATTACTTCTTGTCATTGCTGATGATTCCGAAGCACAGTTTGAGGTTGGAACGTTGGCAGAGGTTCAATATGCCACCTCAATGCCTGATGGTTCATTACGAGTCATTCTCAAAGGATTACAACGAACCGACGGTGAGGGCCAACCGCTAGCTCAACTGAATGTTGAGAGTTCAGTGGAATCGAGAACTGCACGTCAAATTAAAGTCGCTACAGAAGCAAAGCGCAGGAGCTTGATTGATGCCTTTATTCAGGTAACCGCAGATAGTACTTCAGGTGAAGAGGTGGTCAGCACTTCGTGGGGAAGTGGCCTCGCAACTGACTCAGTTGAAACACTCACATCAATTCAAACCCTTGGTGATATGTGCGATCAGATTTCCCATCTCTTGCCAATTAAGTTCTCTGATAAAAAATCTTTGTTGAAAACACTGGATGTTGATGCTCGCTATGTATTGTTGAATTCACTTCTTCATGAAGAAATTCAAGTTGTCCAATTCAAGACAGAAATTCGCAAGAATTTTGAATCGGGATTGGAACAATCGCGACGGGAAATATATCTCAAAGAACAGATTCGTTTGCTCCAAAATCAGCTAGCTACAGAGTCAAGCGAGCAAAGCGAAGTTGATCAGTTTGAAGATGCTATTAGAACATCTGGAATGAGCGACTCTGCCAAAAAAGTAGCGCTGAATGAACTAAAAAAATTGGACTCTGGCTCCCACGGTTTACACTCTGGAAGTCAAGAGGAGCAGGTTGTCAGGAACTACTTACAGACACTATTGGATATTCCTTGGGGCAAAGTATGCGAAGAAAGCCATGATATTGCCGCTGCCGAGTCTGAACTAAGTCGACGACACTTTGGACAAGAGGTGGTCAAGGAAAGGATTCTGGAGTTTCTGTCCATTCGCAAACTTCATGGTTCGAAGACAGGTGATATTTTGTGTTTCCTTGGACCTCCTGGGGTTGGGAAAACAAGCATGGCTACGGTGATTGCGGCTGCCATAGGTCGACCTGTGGAGCACATTGCCTTAGGAGGAGTGCGCGATGATGCTGAGATTCGAGGTCATCGACGGACTTATGTTGGAGCGAGGCCTGGGCGTTTAGTGCAAGCCATTCGGCATGCAGCAGCAATGAATCCGGTAATCGTTTTGGATGAAATAGACAAGATGGGTTCAACATCTGAGGGTGATCCGATGAGCGGTTTGCTTGAAGTTCTAGACTCCTCTCAGAATCATCAATTTGTCGATCATTTTCTGGAAGTTCCAGTTGACTTGTCCGGGGTGCTTTTTATCGCCTCGGCAAATTCACTTGAGGACATGCCTCTGCCGCTCATTGACCGAATGGAAATCATTGAGTTTCCTGGTTACTCCGAGGATGAGCGCCGCGAAATTGCTAAACGGCACATGCTACCAAAGATTGCTCAGGAGTCGGGGTTAAAAGATACATTTCCTTCGCTTTCTAGTGAATCTCTCGTTGCATTGTGCAGAGGATATACGAGAGAGACTGGGGTTCGAAGCCTCAATCGAGAACTTCAGCGGCTGGGGAGGAAACTTGCAAGAAGGTGGTTACAACAGGGAGAAATACCAAGTGAAGTTGGCATAACTGAGTTGATATCTCTGCTAGGTGAGCCACCTTACCTCGACAGTCCAGTCAATATCGATGGTGAAGTTGGCACAGCTCATGGCCTCGTGGTAAGTGGCGTTGGAGGAGATCGCATGGTGGTTGAAGTAAGTCTCCATCGCCCGATTGGAAATGAACCGAAATTAAAGCTGACTGGTGGAGCGGGCAAGGTGATGCAAGAGTCAGTTGAGGCTGCGTTAACTTGCGTTCGTGCGGTACTTGATCAAAAAGGAATAGATTCCCGTTTTGATGTCCATGTACATTTGCCCCAAGCTGCGATTCAAAAGGACGGACCGAGTGCTGGACTCACTGTGGCAATTGCTCTCTTTTCGGCATTTACAGGACGATTGATTCGAAGGGATGTGGCAATGACAGGTGAAATTACTTTACGTGGCCATGTATTGCCGGTCGGAGGATTGAGGGAAAAGTTGTTGGCTGCGGCAAGGTTTGGGTACAAGACTGTGCTTTACCCTGCCAGTCAAGAGAAGGAGGTGTCAATCCTACTGAACTCGACTTTGCAATCAATTAACGCCGTACCTATTGCTCACTTTTCTGATTCGCTTGAGTATTCGTTGCAGATTGGAGATCAATCAACCGGAGAACTCCGCCACATCATGAAAGATGGTCAAGCGCAGACAGTTAGCATTCGCTGAAGTGACTGTAGCGCAAGTTCCTTGGTTTTCTCCGGAACAATTACTTGGTTAACAATGTTTCCTTTACAATGTTTCCAGCAATTAGGTTTTCGAGCGTCCACAGCAGAAAACTTGGATGGATACGGTACATCGTGCTACAAGGACATATTTGCTCATCAAGGCAAAAGATAGTTTTGTCTTTCAATTCGTTTGCCAAGCGGTTTACTAAGTTTATTTCAGTTCCAACTGCCCACACTGAACCTGGCTCCGATTGAGTGATTTGGGCGAGAATATATTCGGTTGAACCATTCAAATCGGCAGCTCTGACGACTTCGAGTTCACATTCCGGGTGCACAAGTACCTTCACACCAGGATTTCTCTCACGAGCCTGATTTATTTGTTCGACTGTAAACCTCTTGTGGACGGAGCAGTGTCCCTTCCAAAGAATGAATTTCGCGCTTGAGATGGATTCCCTGGTGTTTCCGCCCAATGGCTTGAATGGATCCCATACAATCATTTCCGAGTCGGGGTCGTAGCCTAACTTCACGCCAGTGTTTCTTCCAAGGTGTTGATCAGGGAAAAAGAACACCTTGTCACCTTGTCCAAGTGCCCACTGAACGCCGGTAGGTGCGTTGGTGCTTGTACAAACTGTTCCATTATGTTCGCCCACAAATGCTTTTAAGTTGGCGGCGGAATTGATGTATGTCACCGGTATGACGGTGGAACTGTCAATGATTTCATGAATTTGTTTCCAGGCAGACCGTACTTGAAACTACATCCTGCGGCTAAGTTGGGAAGAATGACTTTCTGATGATCAGTAGTCAAGATGTCAGCACTTTCAGCCATAAAGTGGACTCCACAGAAAACGATGTACTCGCTTTCAGGATTGGCAGCCGCATACTTTGCAAGTTTGAAACTATCACCCCGGACGTCAGCGTGTTCGATAATGGAGTCGCGCTGATAGTGATGGCCCAGAACCACAAGTTTTGATCCAAGTTTTACTTTCGCCTCTTGGATTCTCGCATGGAGTGTAGCTTCGTCCAGGTTTTGATATTCAAGTGGAAGTGGTTGTTGGTACATAGTTTCGCCTTACTTTAGTGCGACCTTCTGACTTAGTACTACGCCACGGACATAGGCTTTTACCTCAACTGATCCCGGCTCAAGAGTTGTTATTTGCCCACCCTGGTCAATCCAAGCTGCGCCTTGCAGAGACCATATTATTTCGACATTCGAGATTTCTCGTCCCTTCGAGTCCATCACGCGTGCATTGGTCATTTTTCGAAAGCCTGTGATTGGATTCACGACAATTTTGAGGGACTCTGTGGTCGGCTGAATCCTTGGTCCGAAGAATGAAAGTACATTTGCTACCGGGCGCTCCCCCTCTTTGTCGCTTGGACGATTCACGTTAACTCCAAGCAGGTGGAGACACGTTGATCCACCACCGTCTAAATTCATCGCGTCTTTGCATCCTAAGGTCTTCATTATTTCAGCGAGCTCTTCTAGAGTTGCACCTACGCTCATTTTCTGCCGTCCGTCAACCGCTACAAACCAATAGTCACCTTCAGCTGTTCTGCCCACTGCGGTGCGAGGGTGTCGGTTATTACTGAAATCTCCATCGAGCCCCTCATTTTCTGCATCAAGCGCCAAATCGCTATCTTTAAGCAGCATGGGACCGCCACCGACTGCATGCTCGTATTTTTCCCAGTCGAATCCTGTGGTGTTGACGTTTATCTTTATCCTTTGGTTGGGCTTAAACGTATTTAGGGATGAAATTTTGGTTCCCTGTGCCACCAGTGTAAAAACGTTGGGACCAATGGGCATATTTGCTCCTTCGCTTGTGGTGGAAATCACTGTCGCACCTACTTGAGCTGTCGGAGCTAATCGGTTACCATCTACTTTAAGAATGAGCGTGAATGTGCCCCCTTTTTTTGCTTTTGATATGCCTGCATCTGGGGTGTTGAGGACAACTCTGTTTTCAGAGCATTCTTCGTTGACCCCATTGATGTCCACTGATTTTCCAGTAATTTCTGAGGTCACTGAACCTGTGAATTTTGAAAAACCGAATTGAGCTCCTGTTGGTCCCCAAGCAAATATTGATCGTCTTGGATTGGGAATGCTCACCAATAGATTTTGGCGAACCATGAGACCTAGTGGGTCGCCAGTGTATGGAAAGAAATCTGCGTTTATGGTCGCTATGGCGTTGGTATCCGACGCCGTTTTTGAGACGGTTGCTCGACCATCGCCTTTAGCTTCGTAGACCGTTCTTCCTGCAAGCTCTGGAGAAAAAGTCACTACAGGACTGCTTGAGATAACTCTGAGAGCGTGCACCATTAAAGGTGGGTTTTGGCGGAGTTCACTTCGATAGACGAGTCCAGGTGCAACTGCTTTTTCCCAGATAAGGTCATTGGAGTTGTTTTGGGGTGTACAAAGAATCGTTATACAGGTGAATGCGATTGAGAGGACTGACTTCAGGGGTTTTAACATTGGCTTCTCGATTTTTCGCATTTACTTGCTGTTGATTTATAGTTGGCAGTGAGATTCATTGTAGGCAAGCGTTCCAGAATCTGCATCTAATGTAACAGACACTCCTAAAGGCAAACTCAACATTTGCTTGGCGTGACCACAAGGAAAGTCATATACAGTTGGAATTTTGAGTGGGGCAAGCCTTTCTCTGATAATCTCTCTCCAAGGTTTCATTCCAATCAGCGGATCGGCTCGTTCATCTGTGCGTGTCATTTCGCCGATGAGGATGCCAGCTGCATTTTGAATGCAACCTCCATTGATAAGTTGGGTCAGTTTTGCATCAATTCGATGAGGCATTTCATCTACGTCCTCTATCAGGACGATTTTGCCGTCCATATTGATTTGCTCATCGGTTCCGATTAGGTCGGCAATAAGAATTAGACATCCACCTACCAGCTCACCTGTCGCTTTGCCAGGAACGAGAGTTTTTCCCGTAGGTGCGGAGTTAGGGATCGGATTTTCTCCTCTCATTGCGGCAAATAGTGACTCGTAGACCCATGGCTCTCTTGGAGTATTAAGGGTAAGTGCCATGGGTGCGTGGAGCGTTGGAAGCCCGCGTTGATTTAATGCTGCATGGATCACAGTAAGGTCACTAAATCCGATCAACTGTTTTGGGTGCTCAACGAGGAGGTCAAAGTCCAGATAGGGAATAAGTCTGCTACAACCATAACCACCTCTTGAACAGTAAATTCCATCGATACTTGAATCTAGGAATGCCGATACCAAATCCTCGGCCCGGTCTTTATCTGAACCGGCTAGAAAGCCATCAGCATCATAGCAATGTGGAAATAATCTGGTTATATAACCCTGATCTCGAAGAAACTTCAGCCCCTTTTCGTTCTGCTCTTGGGTCAAAGGAGATGCAGGCGAAATGATCGCGAGCGTGTCTCCTGGCTTGAGTGCTTTTGGTTTCCTCATGCTAGGATCAGAGTATACAGTTTGCCGTTTGTTAGAATTACCGGGCAATTACCAAGAATGGATTAGGAAAGAAGGAGCCCGTTTATAATTTATTGAGAAAGGTCCCTTTGCGAGATGAGAGCTGGAACGAATTGACTCTCAGTTACCGTAATGCATTCAACAACTGACTGTTTTATTGCAGTGACCAAATTGCTACAATGACGGTCTGGACCTTCAAACATGACAACTGCGAT
>JAPLCS010000346.1:0-4820 GCA_026392145.1 Fimbriimonadales bacterium
GCCAGAGTCGTGAAGTGCGGGCTTAAAAAGATATTCGGCGCGTGCATACCTAGAGCCCTTTCCACGAACAAAACTCCACCCCGTAAAAGCTCGCGCCGCTTCCTGAATGTCCTTTTCTTCATAATGTCCCACACCTAATGTAAACAATTCGAAGAGCTCTCGGGCAAAATTCTCGTTAGCACGTCCTTTGATATTATCTTGACCATCAAGCCAGACAAGCATCGCAGGATCTCGCGAAACTTCGAGGAGTAGCGTCTTAAATTTACTAGTCGCAAAGGCTCTCAACTTCTCATTCTGAGCAATCATCATAGTTGAGTTGACTACTTTGTCACCACTAGTTGCAAAGTGGTTATGCCAGAACAAAGTCATCTTTTCCTGCAAAGGTCGACGAGTAATTAGCATCTTTGCAGCCCACCAACCTGCTACCGTCTGAATAGGCAAATTACCATTTTTGTTACGAAGCATTTCAGTAGAGATCTCTACTACTTCAGGCTGAGTATCGTAATTAAGAAGCCGTTCAATCGCTCCTTTTAATCCATCTTGTAGGTAGTAATCAAGCTCTGCTTCACTGGCGCCAAGCCCGAACCGTCGCAACAAATGCGCTCCTTTTTCCCTTTCGGTTAAAGCAACTCCAGTTACAGCCATGCTTGTAAATGCCATAGTACAAGTCTAACGCAATCTTAGAATCCTGTGTTCACTTATCAGTAGTGCACAAGTCCCAGACATTAAAAAAGTGCGACACCTGAAAGGTGACGCACTTTGATTTTCTAGTGAAAAAGCGCTTAGGCTTCTTGAGCTGAAGATGCCTTGTAGGTAGCTTCGTTGACGAACTTGAAGAGCTTAGTGCCCTGGTAGTTAGCTGTGAATGCGTACCGAGTTTGTTCGCCCGACTTAGTTTGTCGGATCATCTTGGTCTTTCGGACATCGCCTTCTGGCACTTCGACGTGAGAACGAGTTTTTAGATTGTAGAACTGCATGTTTCCTCTTCAGACTGATATACCATCCCCCGATGACACATCAAATCAAATAGAATCTTTTACCATCAGCAGAATATCACAAACTTCATAGATTGCAAGAGAATTTTTTGAGAATCTGCCCCAAATTATATATTTGAGGCAGAAAATTCGCCTTTTTCTAGAATTTTAAGGTCTTTTCAATCGTTACCGCGGCATTTTCTGTTGGATATCGATTAAGTTTGATACGAGAACTATCTCCCTTCTTCAACCCACTAACAGCATCCGTTAACTCATTGACAGAAGTCACTGATTTTGAACCTAGCAACTCAATCACGTCACCAACTTTAATACCATTGCGTTCAGCAACAGATCCAGGCTCGACTGATAAAACCACAACTCCCTTAACCGATTTCGGAATACGGTAAGTCTTTCGTTCCGCATCATCAATATTTGCGATAGAAACTCCTAATCGAACTTTGCCCTCGGTTCCAAGTGGCTCAACGTCCTTTTCGGTCTTACTATCTTGATCAGAAGGAGGAAGGTTACGCTTGAACTGGTCTCGGAATCGCTTCTTGAGCTCTTCCATATCCGGACCATTAGGTCCAAAAATATCTCCCAAATCTTCTACTTTAGGAGTAACCGTTTTAGCCTTAGGAGCAGTAATTTCCTTAGCTGCCTCAATCTTCACGCTGAAGTTTTGTGTTTTCCCATCCCGAATTGCCTCAACTTGAACCGTCGAACCTGGCGAATTTTCGAGCATGGAATTTCGCAAGTCCATCTGACCAGAAATAGCTTTGGTACCAATCTTGGTAATAATGTCCCCAGTCTTCACACCAGCTTTATCGGCAGGACTACCAGGCTGAACTGTTTCAACATAAGCACCCGAGCTGACCTTTTTCTCTTCCTTTTCAAATGGCTTCAGATCTCGTGGAACAAGTCCCATCGCCGCCCGAACCACTTTTCCGTTCTTTATCAGCATGTCTGCCAGCAGTCGAACTTGATTACTGGGAATAGCAAAAGCAATACCGTTTGAACCACCAGTTCGAGAGTAAATCGAGCTATTCATACCAATAACTTGACCCTCCACGTTCACCAGCGGACCACCTGAATTACCTACGTTTATTGCCGCGTCCGTTTGGATCAGATCTGGATAGAACCTCGTACCACTCGCCATGCCTTCCAAATCTTGAATAGCGTTCTCTCGCCCCAATGCGCTCACATGACCAAAAGTAACAGAGTTTTCGAGTCCAAAGGGAGAGCCAATCGCCATCACCATTTCACCAGGGCGAACCACCTTACTATTCGCCATCCCTAAGGTCGGCAAGTTCTTGGCCTCAATCTTAATAACTGCAACATCCCACTCCTGAGCGGAAAGCACCTTTCCAGGATATTCCTTGCCATTATTCAGAATGACCGTAACATCTCTCTGGCCGTTCACAACATGGTCATTCGTAATAACATAGCCATCGGCACGATACACAAAACCAGAACCTTCACTACCGCTCATCGGAACCCGTCGTCCCTGCTCATCGGTAGCTCGACCAGTCGTAGCACGAATATGAACTACCGCAGGCTTAACGTAATCAGCCAAATTCGCCATCGAATTATTGAGGGCTCGAAGCGATTCAATATTCTCGCCAGAAACGTTGCCAGCAGGTCGAGCAAATGATGATCGCTGAGCATAAGCAGTGCTTGGTTTCACAGTGCCGTTGAGTCCAACAACAGTCGCGACCCCACCGGCAAATCCGCCAATAATCATTACATAGGCTGTCCAAGGTTTAAACGTTTTCATCGTCATTCTCCACATATTTCCATTGCAAATATCATTGTTTTGGTGAATGGGTAATTGATGTTAACACCCATTCCATAAAAAAAGTTGCGAAGTTATGAATCCACACATCCGACAACTTGCAAACTTTAAATTCCATCCAACGAGGCAACAGGTCGATCCTCAGCATTCAATCTCGCCTGTCGCTGAAACGCCTCAATAATAATCTGGCGCATCGACTCGTCCAAATCACCAACCACCATAATTTTTATCCCACCGATCATATCTACCGACCGCGACTGTCCAGAACGAATGGACTCATTACTTTTAGGCTTCCATTGGTACACGGTCAATCGCTTCATACCGTCAGTAATTCGCATATTGAGTGCCTTCCACTCCTTGCTGTCAGTTGTGGACATAGACTGAACGGCAAACCCAAACGGGAGCCTTGTGGGAACGCTAGGCATGAAACCCAGCACCGAAAATGCCTCTTTCGCACTTCTAATCTTCACAGGTGACGAGTAGTTAATCGTCTCAAAATCGGCTGAAGGATTAAACCTAAAAACACTTTCATCGAGGGTTTTAGGAAAGGAGATGCTAATGACCTCCCAATCAATCCGAATCTCGCCATCACCACTGATAATTTCCTTTCTCAGAGGAAACGCAGAGGCCTCATCAAAGGCAATTCTTACTCCGCCCAATTCAGGAGACTTTGACATTGCCTTTACAACAACAGTGGGTCGCCCTGAAAGTACAGGTCCTTTCTCAGATGAAATGAGATAGTTTCGTTCCAAAAGAGTAATTCTTAGTTCGGAATCTTGAACATTTCTTGTAGATGGTTGCACGAGAACCATCTTTTCGCAAGGCAGAACCGTTGACATACGCTTTTGGTCATCGATGGTTTCCTGACCTTGTTCTCTGAGCGGAGCCACAATCGTATCCCTCAACTTTCCATCAATAGAGCGCTGTATCTTCACGGTAAGACTCCCGCCACCCTTAGACAAAATCTGCTTAAAAATCCCCACAACATTGGAGCCATGATCGCTCCGAATACTCCGGTACAAGAGGCTTTTTCCTTTGGAATCTTGCACCGCTACCAAAGTAACAGGGTCAATACCCGCAGCCGAAACACATCCAGAAACCCAAAGTAAGATCAATCCAAGGACCGAAATGGCAGCCATTCTCTGTTTCAAAGCCGTTAGTTTTGTCATCTCATCCTCCAAACTAACGCTCAGTGAAACTAGCCGTATGCGCAAAAGATGATCCGTCAAGAGAATCTAAATGACCAACCGCAATTTGATCTCGCTGAATCTCACGTTCAACAGCATCTCGCTCGCGATTCGCAGTTGAGCTGCTTCCACTGCTTAGCGAGGAATTGAACAAACTAAGGACAATCACTCCTAGTACTGCTCCAAAGGCCAAGCCAGCCAGAGCAATCTGTGGGAATCGACGAACTGCCACTCCAGAAGCTGAACGAATTCGTGCAACCGCCCTCTCCTCTGCACCAAGAGGTGGCGCGGGAACTTGAGAAAGTTGTTGCAAATGAGAGGTTACTTCTCTTAACGCTTCCAACTCGGCCATACAAACGTCACACCTACTCAGGTGATCTCGAACTTGCAACGACTCGGTTCCTCTGAGTTCACCGTCACAATAAGCACTGAGTTTTGATTGAACACAGCGACAATTCATGCCAAAAGCGTTCATCAGAGTTCACCCTCCATGGAACCAGACTTTTTGGGTTTCTGAAATTGTCGATACTGACCTGGAGCGGTTCGTGTCAGATAAGTACGGAGTTGGACCCTACCCCGGTGAATGCGAGAGCGAACGGTACCCACTGTGGTTTCCATCACCTCAGCAACCTCCTCATAAGTAAAGCCTTCGATATCTGCCAGAATCACCGCCAGACGAAACTCAGGGTTCATCTCATTCAATCCCTGCTGAACCACGTCTGAAAATCCACGATGGCTAATTTCCTCATCTGGACGCAATTTAGAATCCGGAAGTTCGAACGCCGAACTGCCGTCACGATTTGGCTGATCCAAGGAAGTGAGTTTGAACTTGGTTTGTCGCCGAATTCGGTCAACATGAGCATTCGA
>JAPLCS010000346.1:4882-13146 GCA_026392145.1 Fimbriimonadales bacterium
AGCATTCGAAATAATTCGGTACATCCAACGCTGAAAAGACATATCTTCGTTGTATCGATGAAAAAATCTGTACGCTCGAAGATAGGCATCCTGGAGCAAATCCTCAGCCTCAGTGGCATTACCCGTCAACCGGTAGGCAAGATTGTAAGAATGTCGGTAAGAGTCCCGCATCAGAGACTCAAATTCCAATTTGGAAGCCGTATTAACCTGTTCTCGTACCAATCCAAACATTAATCAAGCAATCCTAACACAAAAATTCTAGCTCGTCAAAAGTGTAGCCGTATAAGCGCCCATGCACACCCTGACTCTTGCTTTTCTTTATACGGAAACTTTGTTTTTGTGAGTTCCCACAATTCCATTCAAATCAAATCCTGATACCCACAAAGATCTACCGAATCAGAATTTGAGCATAAATATGGTCAAACACTAACACCGAATTTGCGTTCCCTATAACCTTTCTATGTGCATCAATAACCACCTGAAGAGCATGCACCTGGTTCGGATGTAACCTCGAAAGGCTGATGGCAAGCATTTCAAGCACATTGGCATTGATGGTTCGCTTTGACTCTTTGGGAGTCAACTGAGAAAACGCATCTGATAGTTCCTTGGTTCGTTCAGACAGATACAGAACATCAATGGCAGTACCTGTAGCAATGAGATCTGCAAGGTCGAGGACTTGCTGATACAACTCCGGATTCTTCTCTATTTCAGCTAGCCTACCGGGCGAGCCTTCACCGAGAGCTCTTAACCCATGATGCAACGTTGGAAAGTGCTGAGAAATTTCATCAGGGGTCGGCAATTCACAATTCACCGCTAAACATCGCGACAAAATGGTAGGTCTTATCCGACTCAGCACCGAAGTAGTAAGAATGTAGCGAACGAAGGGATGCGGCTCTTCAAGCGGTTTCAGCAAAATATTACAGGCGGCGTCATTCATTCGATCCGCGTCCTCTATAATCACCACTTTGTGGTTTGAATAGAGCGGTGGCGTGGGCGTGAAGTCTGACAAATGAACGTTAATTTCCTTATGTTCTGGTTCCGTTTTCACCATGTGGGCCACCAGGATATTACGACTCGGTCCAAAAGGTTGGATAAGAAAAACATCTGGGTTCATTCCCCGTCGGAAGGCAGCAACGGCACTCTCGGTACCTAGCCAGTGCTCAGTTATTTGATGACAAAACTCCCGTTTCCCTGCACCTACTGGCCCGTAGAGCAAAATGGCATGCGGGCTGCGTTCAGAGGATTTCAGTTTCTCAAAAACCGACCGAGCCTTCGCCAATCCTAATCCTCCCACAACTTCGTTCATTGTCACCTCTTAATCAATTACCGTCTTAAAAATCCCTGAGATTGCAAAAACTCAAGCAAATTCTCTCGTCCAGAAAGACCAGACAACATCGTCCTCTCTCCGCACTTCGTCGACCACGGTATGCTCATATCCATGCCCTGGGATGCAAAAAATCTGCCCGCTCGCTCATCATATTCATTGGAATCAAGCTCCGAAGGATACTCATTCTCAAACCAAACTTGATCTTGAGCCAGCCTTGGCTTGAGTGAACCCTCGGAACCTTCGGCCGGATATCCCAAACACAGCCCAAACACCCCAAAAGTCAAATCGGGAAGGTTGAGTATCTCTTTAACTTGATCGGGGCAATTTCGCATTCCACCAATATAACAAACACCCAATCCCTGCGCCTCAGCAGCACACACCATCCTTTCTGCGGCCAAAGCAGCATCAACAAGCGCGACCATGAACATCTCGACGGTATCCAAGGCATCCGGCTCCAATCCTCGCTTACTGGCAAAAACGTTCAGTCGATGCAAATCTGCGAGAAAAACGCACAGCAGGGGCGCATGCAAAACCTGTTTTTGACCACCCGAGGCAATCGATAAAGCCGACTTCTTTGCCTCATCGGTAACCGTAACGACTGACCAAGTTTGCAAGTTACTACTGGTAGAGGCACTTTGTGCAGCCGCAACCAGGTACTGCACCATTTCGCGGGGAATCGTCCTTTCGGAATACTTTCGAACAGACCTATGGTTTAAGAAAGCACAAGAATCTACATCCAATCCAACTGGCAAATCTCGACCAAACCGTTCAATCCAGGCTTCTTCAAGCGATTCATTAAAACAAGAATCCATAAGTGATCTTAAGGAGTTGCAGGTGCCTCACTCTTCTCGGCAGATTCTTTTGCAGCTTTATCCTTCTCTACCTTCATCATCTTCTCGGTTTGGACCTTTCGCTCATTTTCGAGTGCAGCTTTGTTCAAAGCATTTCCCCACCATCTGCCACCAACAATAGTAATGATTGTTGATAGGATGGCAAACACCACCAAACCCGGAATCACCCACATCACGAGCTTCTTCCCATTCATTCGAGTCAAGTGAGTAAATGATTCTCCACCCTTGCCTGGAACATAACCTTCTTGAACAGGCGCCTCCGGCTGTTCCTGTGATACTTCAGATTTTGAATTGCTCATTTTTCCTCGTCTAAACTGCTTTCAAAGAGTTTACGCAACCTTTCCCTCTCTTCGCGTTCTTTCTCACGCTCATACACATTTTCAAAATAACGCGCTTCCCTTTCAACCTGCTTTTTGGTAGGTTTGGACTGTGAGTAAGTACCGTATCCCAAGCCATATCGAAGTCTTGGAATCTTGTTTTTAGCGTACAAAAAAGCTAGCAAGCAACCAGAAATTGAAACCATGCCAAGCGGAAAATTGACGCTTCGAGACGCATAAACAAAGAACACCGATAAAACACTGAGCATCGCAATCCACTTAGCAGCAACTGGTATGAGCCCAAAACACATTACCGTTGCATTTGGCCGACGGGTGCCCCAAATAACTGTCAACATGGCAACAGGAATCAATGCCCCATAACTAACAATGCCGTCACCGCCAAAAATCAGACTCCACAATGCCAGTGGCAACACTCCGAGTAGGCACAAAACAAGCCACAGCAACAGAAAGTTGCGAGAACCATGATCCCTTTCGGTTGCCCCACCAATACTGTAAAGCCAAAGTGCCAGAAAAAAAGTGGCAAACGGTCCCAAGAAAATAAAGTAAGGATACGTAAACCAAGTCCAAACGCTTGTCCACTGCTTCCCATTGAAGGAAAGCAAGAACGTAAGACTGCCCTCGCTCACCCAGGCAATGAGCCCTCCAAAAACAATGAGCCCAATGATAATAAAGGTAACCGGTGAACTTTGTCTCTTTAACCACTGAAGCGGATTCATAACTGTCCTCTCATAAATGAACTCTCACAAACTAAACTCTGATAACTGAACTCTGATTATGTCTTTTCCGTAAATCAAACCCAAAAACGAAACCATACGCAAAAAATATCCGTTGAATGAACTAAGAAAACGCCATTGTATGGCGAACCTATTGTTGTCATTCAACATCAATAATTTAGGTGATTCTGCCGATACACAGTGAAGGTTTCCGCTAACAACTACGAAAAATGACAACCCTTGCCCTTTTTCCACTTTTAGCTTCTGCCACTGTCTGGGCAAATCCCTCGTTAGCCCTCCAAGGTGCAAACTCAACCCCCTCGAACTTGACACAAGTCGAAACTTCTCAACTGTCACTCAATTCGTTTCTACGCACAGTAGACGCAAATTTCCCCAAAATGATGTCAGTGCGGCTGGAGTCAAATCTGGCAAATTCTAAAGCCCAAGAGAAGCGCGGTGCTTTTGACCCGGTTTTTAGCTTCAATTCCGATTTCATTCGATATAACCCGAGCAGTGCCCCCGGCAAAGCATACGAAACTCAAATGTCTGAGGGAACAATAGAGGTGCTTGACCGGTCAGGAGCCAAACTGGCGGTAGGTGCTCGTCTGAACAATGGACGGGTGAAGTCACCAGGAAACAGCACTGGCGATTGGGGTGAATACTTCGTGAGCGCGAAAATTCCGCTGATTCGCGATCGTCTCACAAACGCCAAAACCGTAGCCGAAAAACAAGCACTGCTCGGTGTTCCGCTCGCCGATCAGTTCATCCGCCAAACCAGATTTGATGTACTGCAAAAGGCAGGAGATGTCTACTGGGATTGGGTGGGTGCCGGAGAAAAACTTCGCATTAATCAAGCTCTTTATGACCTTGCAGTGGATCGTGCCAAATTCATAAAGCTTCGAGTTGAAGCCGGTGCTAACCCTGCCATAGACAACGCCGAAGCCAATGCAGAAGTGTTTCGACGAAAAGGAAGCCTTGAAAAGGCAGAACGAGACTTGCAAAAGTCGGAGCTAAAGCTTCAGTTTTTCCTCTGGAACCAGCAAACAATCGCCGAGCCTAAACCACTACAGCGCACCAGACTCCCGTTGCTTGCTTCTCAATTCGAACTTCCTACTCAAAACGCAATAGATGCTGGACCCGGTACTGATCTCGGAGGAGGAGGAATCGGTCTCACGTATAAAACCGGATTGTTCTACAGCATTCCCCTTCGACAGAACACCGCAGATGGCCGTATTATTCAAGTCCAGGTCAAGCTCCAGAAACTCGACTTAGAAGAAAAGCAAACAAGGCAAGGAATCCTGATTGAGGTCAGCGACGCAGTGTCCTCACTCAAACAAACCCTCGAACGCGTTAAGGCCGCGGAGCTGGAAGTCACCGCCGCAAGAGAACTAGAACGAGGTGAAAAAATTAGGTTTGATAACGGTTCAAGCACGCTCTTTCTCATCAACCAACGAGAAAGAGGAAGAGCTGAAGCGGAAATAAGATATGCCGATGTCCGCGTAGAAATGGAGCAGGCCAATCTTAACTATCTCATTACGACAACACAAATCATGAAATCCATGGAGCCTGCAACTACCAAGTTATTGACGTCAGTGAAACCAGAGGGGGCTCCTCGTGGGTAAGTTGACCGATCCATCTCCAGTAGTGAGGTTTGGAAAGCTCCTGAAGTCGGAGCGTGGCGACATCTGGGTGCTTTGCACCTATACAGTGTCGGTCGTAATTTTTGGACTTCTGATCCCTCTCGCGACTCAATCTCTGGTTAATACGATTGCGGCTGGTTTATTCCTTCAGCCACTCGTTATCCTCTCCCTTTTGGTTTTTGGTGGACTCGCACTTGCCGGCTTCATGCAAATGCTCCAGATTTCTGTGGTGGAAACAGTGCAACAGAGAATCTTTGCGACCACCGCACTACGAATTGCCGACGTACTTGCGAGAGCATGTAACAAAAACATGCGCGATGAGTATGCCCCCGAGTTAGTCAATCGCTTCTTCGACGTTCTCACCGTACAAAAAGCACTCGCAAAACTTCTCGTGGATGGTATGACCGCCGTAGTTCAAACCGTGTTAGGTCTGGCAATCTTAGGTTTTTACAACCCAAGCCTTCTCCTGCTTGACCTCATGATGGTTGTTGGATTGATAGGAATAACGGTTCTTTTTGGAATCGGTGGGCTGCGCACTTCAATCGCAACATCCAAAGAGAAGTACCACGTTGCTGACTGGCTAGAAGACATCGCACGATGCAATGTAAGCCTAAAAGTTCATGGGAATAGAAGCTATCTTGCTCGGCGAGCGGATGACGCCATTACGAAATATTTAGATCAACGTCAGTCCTATTTCAAAATCACACTACGACAATCTGGCGCGTTCTACATTTTCCAAGCCTTCACCCAAGCAATCGCACTCGCGGGTGGAGGATGGCAGGTGCTGAGCGGAAACTTGACCCTTGGACAACTGGTGGCGGCACAGATTATCATTGGCACCGTTTTGGCAGCCATGGAAAAACTCATCCGCCAAACAGACCAATTCTTCGACCTTCTTACTGGACTGGACAAAGTTGGCAACCTAACCGACATGGAAACTGAAAGATCAGGTGGATCCTCATTACCATTCCCTGAGGCTCCGCAAGGCTTAGAAGTTCAATGCCGGAATATCAAATTTTCCTATGCCAACAGTCGCCCCGTACTAGACGGAGTGACGATGCAACTCAATGCTGGAGACAGAGTTTCGCTTGTCGGTGAAAGCGGTGCAGGAAAAAGCACGCTGGGCATGCTACTTTGCGGCCTCGATGAACCTTCTCACGGAACCGTAGAATTCGATGGCATTGAAGTAAGAACCATGTGCCTCGATTCCATCAGAGAACACGTAAGCATGATTGGGTACGAAAATGAACTCTTTGATGGCACCATCGAAGAAAATATTCTCGTCGGTAGAGAAAATCTAACTCTCAAGGATGTTAGATGGGCAATTGACATCGCTCAACTAGCAAACGACATATCAGAAATGCCCGAGGGACTACACACCAAAGTTATTTCCGGCGGAAAGAACCTTTCGCGGGGACAAGTACAACGAATCCTTATCGCTCGGGCCATTGTCGGTAAACCTCGATTGCTCATCCTCGACGAGGCATTCACCGGCATTGATGAAAAACAAACACTTAAAATCCTCGATGCACTGTTTGATGTTGCAAACTCGTGGACGATCATCGATATTTCGCACGACAGCGAAGTGATTGAGAGAACTGAAACAATCTATGTTTTGAGCGACGGAAAGATAAAAGAATCAGGACCATTGATGTCATTGGCAAATAACGAATACGGGGAGTTTTCTAATCTCTTCCCCGTGCTCTCAAAGAACCTGAGATTGCGAGGTGCAAAGTAATGGCAAACGATTCCAGCCAAATCTCTACTAATCAGACCTATCAATCGAAAGCTCTAGAACGATTAGCTCAGCGTCGAGTAGGTTCGCGGATTGCTAAGGTCGTATTTGGGATGCTCGTGCTCACCACACTGGTACTCATTTTCGTTCCCTGGCAACAAACCATCGTTGGCAGCGGCGAAGTGACCGTTTTTGATCCCAATTCGCGCCCTCAAACCATTGAGGCTCAAATCCCTGGTCGCATAACCAAATGGCTTGTACAAGAAGGGCAAACCGTGGAACAAGGACAGCTCCTCGCGGAAATTGAGGACATTGATTCCAAATTTTTAGACCCGAAAATAATTGAAAGGTTTGATAACCAAGCCAAGCAATTAAGTAACAGCCAAGGGGCGGAGCTTTCACGATCTGAGCGAATTTCACAACAGATTAACGAGATTCGAGGCTCGCGAGACCAACAACTTAAGAACGCACGGCAACGAGTGCAACAAGCCAAGAATAGGGTGAACGCCGCCACAGCATCCCTGAATCAGGCAAAGAAGAACCTAGAAGCTTTCATTAGAGTAGCCAAAGCAAGCGCTGAACAACGCAAGCTTCAAGCCCAGGACATTGTGAGACAAAATGAACAGGCTTTACTCGCAGCGAGGCAACAACTAGAAATTGAGCGAATCAACTTTGACCGAGTCAAATACCTCTTCAAAGAAGGTCTAGAATCCAAGAGAAACTACGAGTTGGCAGAGAACAGCAAAGTTTCTGCCGAAACCCGAGTAGCGGGTCTCCAAGATGCCATCAATGCCGCCAAACGGGTTGTTGAGCTAGGAACTCTCGGCGAGAGTCAAGCTGAAATCGACATTGCTCGACAACGAGACGTGGTTAACCAAGCACTTGAGACCCTCCTTGCTTCCGACCGCGATGTCTCAATTGCGGAAAACGACATCAGTCGAATTGATAACGAAACCAACGGACTCATCGCAAGCCTTGAGGCACAACAACAAAGCGCACAAAGCACCGTAGCCAAAGCGAGCTCAGACATTGAGAAAATTAATGTTGAACTCGCGAATGTTACGGCCCGAAGAAATCAGACCAGGATAGTCTCTCCGGTTTCAGGAAAAGTAGTTCGGGTAACTAAGTTCGGCACAGGCTCAACAGTCAAAGCAGGAGACATCCTGCTGACGATTTCACCCGAAACAACCGACCGTGCGGTCGAAATCATGGTAAGCGATAACGACGTTTCTTTCGTCCAACTTGGGCGACCAGTACGACTTCAGTTTGCTGGCTATCCCGCCGTTCAATTCTCAGGATTTCCGGGCATCTCGGTTGGAACCTTTGGAGGGGTCGTAGCCTTTATCGATCCTATGGATGATGGCTCATCTCGGTTCAGAGTAATCATCAAAGAAGAAAATCAAACCTTGCCAACAGGTAAGAAAGACAAAGGTTGGCCACGTTCAGCCAACTTACGTCCAGGTGCCGAAGCAGTCGGCTGGATCATGCTTGACACGGTCCCGCTAGGCTACGAATTGTGGCGACAATTCAACGGTTTCCCACCTCGAGCAACGAATAACAAAGACCCTCGTCTAGGCAAACTGGAAAAGAAATCTTCGACAGATAATGAAGTGAAGCCAGACAAGGCCAACAAACTTGACTACTTGAGCCCAAGCATCAA
>JAPLCS010000078.1:0-929 GCA_026392145.1 Fimbriimonadales bacterium
AATCGCCTCGAGTCCGAAATCTCCTTTATCAAAAGGATTTCCACCTCGAAAATCGGTAAACATTCCGCCCGCTTCTTCAACGATAACTTTCATCGATGACAGGTCCCACCGGCTCACCACTGGATCCAACATTGCGTCAATCCGTCCAGTGGCAACCAGTGCATGTCCGTAGGCATCGCTCCAAGTTCTCGTCGCCAACGCCTTGCCAGATATCACTTCGAACCCCCGTTGCTTACCATGTTTCATCATGCTGTTGGGTCCGCCGCTTGCCACCAAAGAGCCCGCCAATTCTGGTCGTGAAGTCACCAATACCTTTCTGCCATTCCAAAAAGTTCCCGCGCCCACCTCAGCATAAACCATCTCATCTAAGCCGGGAAAGTAACAAACTCCTAGCACGGGAACTCCATTAACTTCATAACTCAGCAAGGTTGCATAGGTAGGAACACCCGCAACAAACGATTTGGTTCCATCGATAGGATCAATAATCCACCGACTCGCCGAGTTCCCAGTTGCCCCGTGCTCCTCACCCAGAATAGATTCTCCAGGGAAAGCACGCTCAATCTCATCTCGAATAATCCTTTCTGCCCCAAGGTCCGCCACCGTCACAGGAGACGAATCGCTCTTGATCGTTACCGCAGCCCCGGTCTGAAAATGCGCGAGCGTTGACTTACCGCCACGGTACGCGGCATCAATGGCAAATTGCAATCGGGGACTCATGTCCGAACCAGTTTATCTAACTTGCTACCCCTAAGTGCCTAACGGCTTTACTGTAGCAGGCTTTACTGTGGCAGGATTTACTCTAGCCAGATTTACTGCGGTGGGCGAGGGCCAGCCATCCGCAACGGCTCCAGTCGGCGCTTGGGTTTCATTCCGACCCCTTGCTGGACTCCAAACAAATCATACGCTTCGGCTTCCGTCACTTCAACGTC
>JAPLCS010000078.1:941-2672 GCA_026392145.1 Fimbriimonadales bacterium
GGCGGTGCCTTGGAAGAACACCATTCCATCAATTTCAGGAGCGTCTCGGTGTGAACGTCCGATCTTCCATCCGTCACGCTCGTCCTCGACCAACACCTTCAAACTCTTCCCAATCCATCCCTGATTCACCTTCAGCGAGATCTTTTGCTGGATGGTCATCAGTTGGTCAAATCGCTCTCGTTTACGCTTAAATGTGACCTGGTCTGGCATGTCGTGGCTCGGAGTACCTGGCTCCTTGCTAAACAAAAAGGCTCCGACTCGGTCCAACTTCGCATCCCGCACAAAGTCCAACAGATAGTTAAACTCTTCATCCGTTTCACCTGGGAACCCTACAATAAAGGTAGTTCTAATCGCCACATCGGGCATCGCCGCTCGCACCTTCTCAAGCAATCGCAGATACCTTTCACCGTCCCAAGGTCGCTTCATTCTGCGCAAGGTCTCAGGGTGGGCGTGTTGCAAAGGAATATCGATATATTTCGCCACCTTGGGTAGCGTTGCCATTGCCTCAATGACCTCATCTGTCAGTCGGTTAGGATAGAAATACAGAATTCTCACCCAGTCAATTCCGTCCACTTCGTTCAATTCCCGGAGCAATTTGGGAAGTGTGAACTCCTTATACAAATCGTAGCCGTACTGGGTGACATCTTGGGCAATCAGATTGATCTCTCGGGTTCCTTGTCGCGCCAAATGATTCGCTTCGGCAACCACCCGTTCAATCGGTTTGCTATCATGCTTGCCCCGGAATGATGGGATGGTACAGAACGTGCACTTATGATCACACCCTTCACTGACCTTCAAATAAGCACTCCACGGTCGTCCGCTTCGCGCCCGAGTGGGAACGTCTGCCCATCGATGGTGCGGAGGTGCGACATCCAATACCTGGTCACTTCGTGTGAGCGTGTCCTTCACGATTTCATTGAATCGCCCCATCTGGCCGACACCAACATAGGCGTCCGCACCCGGTGCAAGTTTCATCAAGTCAGCTCCGAGCCGCTGTGCAAGGCACCCCGCCACAATCACCCGGCCGGTCTCTCCAAGTTTCTTTGCCTTCACCGCCGCCTTGATGGCGTCAATGGACTCCTGCTTTGAGGCTTCCAAAAAGCCACAGGTATTGATAATGGTCACGTCAGTTTTGCGAGATTGGCTATCAATCGCATAGCCAGACTCACGCAATACGCCGGCAATCTCCTCACTGTCAACCTCATTCTTGGCACACCCAAGGGTGACAATTCGTACTTTGCCTTCAGACATCTTTCTATTATGGAAGGTTCGGCACCAGTTAGTGACTTACCTCAGTTTTGAAGCAGTTCAATCTTAGAAACCGACTTCGGTAGGCGAACTAAGAAATACGGTCCCGCCTGGGTGAGCGGAATAGTGGCATTTCGATTGATTGCCATAGAAACCCTTGCCAATCCGCCGCGAACCACCATTTCGTTGACTCGCTGGGCTCCTGCCATCATCGGAGGAAATGCAATCACACCAAGGTTGTGAGTGGTGAAGTTCATCCCCCTCAGATCTGGAGCTTCTGCCGCAACTTGGAAGCCCGCCAAGCTAGAAAATTCGCTCAAACTTCGGCATACAAAACTTCCCGACCGAGGGAATGGGCTCACCGCTCCCTGCGAAACCATGACTTCAGAGCCGGTATACGCCATCTCAATTTGGAAATTTCGTACCTTTCGATCAACATAAAATCCTGACAAATATCCAGCATCGCTCCTGGCAACTCGGTTC
>JAPLCS010000140.1 GCA_026392145.1 Fimbriimonadales bacterium
ATCCCATCTTCCATCAACTTACCGACCCGAGACCACAGCTAACTTCTTCACCATGTCACTTACCTTCTCGGGCATCTTCGCCGCCAAATCAACTTTCTGTTCCAAATCCTTGGCAACATCAAACAGTTCCCAACCCTTTCCCTTCGGAACCAAAACATAATTCCCCTCCCGATAAGCGAGCGCAGACCCAAAACCGCCCAAATGGTGCACCAAATTCTTACGTTTTGAAGCAGCACCATCAAACAATGCCCCCTCATTCGCCACTCCATCCGGACTCGCACCCACCCCTAAGTTTGCACCCAGCAACTTTGCTGTAGAAGCAAAAAAGTCACTCTGAGTCACCAACGCATCCGAAATACGCCCCTTCGGAGTCTTGGCTGGCCAAGAAATCAACATCGGCACCCGATGCCCACCCTCATAAAGGCTATATTTCGCCCCACGCAGCACCCCGTTGACCGCATGACCATTCAAATTTTCCCGCTCGTCCGCGTACCCATCCTGGTCAACCGCTCCGTTATCCGAACTAAATACAACAATCGTGTTCTTCCTCAGGCCCATAGACTCCAGCGTCTTCAGAATTTCACCCACCGACCAGTCAAGTTCCGAAATCGTATCTCCCCTCAATCCGCACTGGCTCTTTCCCCAAAACCGTTTGTTCGGCAACTGAGGCGCATGCACATCATGCAAAGCAAAATACAAGAAAAACGGATGCGAGCGATTCTGACGAATGAACCCTACCGCCTTCGAAGTAATCCGATCCGCAATATCCTCATCCACCCAACGTGCCGCCTTCCCCCCGGTCATAAAACCAATCCGGCTCACTCCATTCACAATCGTCCCCAAGTGCCCCTGAACTGGCTTCAACTTCAACAGTTCTGGATTCTCTTTCCCCGTAGGTTCGTTTCCAATCTTCTCCTGATAACTCACCTGAATCGGATCGCTTGGATCATAGCCCGCCACCTTTCCATTCTCAACAAAAACACAAGGCACCCGGTCGCCTGTCGCAGGAATGATAAAACTCTCATCAAATCCCACCTCACGAGGCCCCGGTGCAATCGTCGAATTGTAATCAGTCTTGCCCGTCCCCAATCCCAAATGCCACTTGCCAACCACCGCGGTCCGATACCCCATTGACTGCATCATCTTCGGCCAAGTTGGTTGGTCAGAATGTATCGAAAGCGGTGCCTCACCACTCAGAATTCCCGCACCAGGCTTGCGCCGAAAAGAATACTCGCCCGTCATCAACGCATAGCGCGTCGGTGTACACACCGTAGCGGCGGAATGAGCATCAGTAAACTTCACTCCCGTGGCAGCCAACTCATCTAAGTGCGGAGTCTTAACCTTCGTCGCACCATAACAAGACAAATCTCCGTACCCAATATCATCCGCCAGAATAAAAATGATATTGGGGCGACTCAAATCATGATTCACCTGGCTTGTCACTAAGCCTAAAGCAACGGAGAGCACCAGCATTTGGGCGGATTATACACCCGCAAAATGCCCACAAAATTCCCTGAAAATGTTGTTCAAACGGCAACACAACATGTCGCAACTCAAAATAACTCAACCTCGTATCCACTTACTAAATGAACTTCGAAGAAGCACTTCAAATACTTGAAGAGGAATAACTTACCCGAGCGAAAGCCAATCGATCCATTCTCTTCATC
>JAPLCS010000355.1 GCA_026392145.1 Fimbriimonadales bacterium
ACGACCACTATGTACTCCTCCAAGACCTAGTGGGCAAAGTCGCTGAAAAATTGGGATGGGAAACCTACGAAGAAATAAAGCAACTCGAAGGCATTAACTTCGAGAATATGACCTTCTCTCACCCCATTTTCGACCGAGACAGTATCGCGGTCATGGCAAGCTACGTCACCACCGAAGATGGAACCGGCGTAGTTCACACTGCACCAAGCCACGGACGAGACGACTTCTACACAGGACAAGCCTACAATCTGCCCGTCCCCAACACCGTAGACGAAAAAGGATTCCTCACCCACGAAGCCGGAGAATTTGAAGGAACGTTTTTCAAGGATTGCGACACTGTAGTCGTTGAAAAACTCCAAGAAGTCGGAGCCCTCCTCAGTGCCTCAGACTATCATCACTCCTACCCTTACGCCGAACGCGACGGCAAGCCAGTGATCTTCCGAGCAACCGAACAATGGTTCCTCTCGCTCGAAAACGAGGGGCTACGTCACGACATGCTCAACAGCATCAGCGAGGTCAAATGGATCCCCACCACCGGTCAAAACCGAATCGAAGCCATGATTCGCAACCGTCCCGACTGGTGCATTTCCAGACAGCGACCCTGGGGAGTTGGAATTCCAGTGTTTTACGGTGCAAGAACTCGCACCCCAGTGCTCGACCCCGAGGTCATAGAGTGTGTGGCAAAACTCGTCGAAGAAAAAGGCTCGGATGCATGGTTCACCACCTCGGTCTATGACATCCTGCCCCAAGGCTATGTTCACCCGATTACTGGCGAAACCGAATTCGAAAAAGAGACCGACGTCCTCGACGTTTGGTTCGACTCTGGTTCCACCTCACTCTGCGTCCTCGAAGGCAATGTCTATCCAGAGTGGCAAGAGCACTACCCCGCCGACCTCTATCTAGAAGGCTCCGACCAACACCGAGGCTGGTTCAATACCTCACTGATCATCGCCCAAGCCACCCGAGGGGAAGCACCTTACAAAGCCGTATTAACCCACGGATTTGTAACAGATGGTGCTGGGCTCAAAATGAGTAAACGACTCGGAAACGTCATAGATCCTGTCCAAGCCTCCAACGAGTACGGCGCAGACGTGCTTCGCTACTGGGTCGCAGGTACCGACTACGCAAACGACGTCCCATGTTCAGACGCAATCCTCAAACAATTTGGAGAAAGCTACCGAAACATTCGCAACGCGCTTCGATTCCTCATCGGCAACCTCAAAGGATTCCATCCCGACCAAGCACCTGCCACCCTTCAAAAAGTGGATGAATGGGTCATCGAACAAGTCGAACTGCTCTCCGATGACTGCGTCGCTGCCTACGAACGATTTGACTTTGGCTCCGCCATTTCATCCGTTCACAATTTCTGCAGACAGCAACTATCTTCCTTCTACCTAGACGCCATCAAAGACCGAATGTACTGCGATGGGGACGAATGGGAAAGCCGACGCTCAGGCCAGCACGCCTGCTTCGTAGTGTCTCAACACCTCATCAAACTCATTGCTCCGGTCTTGGTTCACACCGCCGAAGAAGCATGGAAGAAAATGCACGAAACCGTAGGCGTGTCTACAGATTCAGTGCACCTCCAAACATTTGGTGCACCATCCGCAGAAAGATTGAGTGAGATTGAAGCAAGCGAACTCCAAATCCTCTTCGCCAAACTCCAATCCGCCAAGCAACTCATCAACGGCGCATTCGAGCTGTTCAAAGGAACAGACGGTATCAAAAACTCCCAAGAAGTCGTCGCAAATCTTTCGATTGACGCCGAGTCCAAGGCGATGCTCGAGCAGTTCCCCCTCTCTGAATTGGCAAACTTCAGAAGGCAGCGAAGCGGTAACGTTCGAACGAAGCCCCTACAACGAGTGCATCCGTTCACGAGTACGACGCCCCGACGTCGAAAGCGTAACCATCGACGGCGAAGAATTCTATCTTTCAAAGCGAGACCGAGAGGCCTTAAACATCTGAACAAAGGACACATGATGAAGTCTCGCCTCCCACTGTTTTGGATCATTGCCATCAGTACGCTCGTACTAGACCAAGTAGTCAAGCAGTGGGTCAGGTCAACTCTCTCGGTAGGTGAATTCTGGAAGGGTGGCCCCTGGCACGGGGTCTTTGAGTTCACCCTGACGTACAACAAGGGAATCGCATTCGGAATGTTCCAGGGCTCCCAGTACTTCATGGCGCCAGTAGCCATTCTCATCGCCGGAGTCGCAACCTATAATGTCTATCGCCAGCCCAGAACATCGACACGATGGATGGTGGTCGCGCTCGCACTCCTCGCAAGTGGCTCCATCGGGAATCTTGTCGACCGTGTAACCAGTGACAAAGGGGTGACCGACATGTTCCTCCTGAGGCTATCAAACATCACCAATCAGAAACTGGGTGATTTTTGGGTTTTTAACATCGCCGACGTCTGCATTTCCATCGCCATGATCATGCTTGCGATTACCTGGCTACGACCAGAAGAATCCACACCCGCAACTTCGGAAGACTCCAACGTGGCTACAGCATCAGCAAACTCCGGCGATGACGCAACCGAAAACACGACCGATAACGCAACAGATGATGTGGCCAACAACGCCACAGCGCAAACCAAGGCTACCGACTAAGGAGCTCGTGGTAAACCGCATCGGTTCCTAACCGCATTGCCTCCACGCTGAACATCGATTCCGCCTTCACTCTCGCAGCCAATCCCAAAGACGCCAAATCGCCCCGCTGAATCAGATCCAAACACTCCCGAGCTAGCGCATCAGCATCGGAAGGGTTCACGAGTCGCCCCATAGAAGCGTCAATAACTTCAGGCAACCCACCTACATTCGTCGAAACCACCGGCATTCCCAAACTCATCGCCTCTACCACGGCAATTCCCATCGCCTCCTTCAAACTCGGAAAGAGGAACAAGTCCATCGCTGCAAGTGGGTCAAAGACCGGGTCCTGGTAGCCAAGGAAATGCACTCGATCCGCAATTCCCAACTCCTTCACCATTTGCTCGTAACGAGCTCGATCATCTCCGTCACCTACCAAAACATAATGAGCGTGCGGAACCTGCCGGGCAATGGTCTGAAAGGCGGTCAAACTAAAATCAAGTCCCTTCATCGCCGTCAATCGAGCCACCGTTCCAATCACCAGCGCATCGCTCGGAATCCTAAACTTTTCCCGAGACTCCGACTTGGAGAGATGATTCCTCGGGAGCTGAACGCCATTATAAACGGCGGTCACTTTATCCCGAGCAACCCCCTGCTGAACCAAATGATCACAAACACCCTGGCTAACACCAATCATATGATCAGCAAAAACATAGCTCAATTTGCCACTCATCCCATGCACCGTAGAAACGCACGGAACACGAGCCAACCGAGCGGCAAGAGTGCCATTCACCGAAGAAGTCGAGAGGTGAGTATGAACAATATCAGCTTTCTGAGTCCGAAAATGCTTCCGCATTTCCAGAATCGCCAAAGGATCAATCTTGATTCGAACTCGAATATCTCGTGCAGTCCATCCCAAATGCCTCAACTCTTGAGTAAATGGACGCCCCTTAAAAGTCACAAAGGAAACATCATGCCCCGCACTCCGCTGGGCATTCGTCAAAGTGAGCATGCTGTGAACAGCGCCGTAGATCAACTTCCCGGCACTCGTGACATGAATAATCCGCAATCCCTCTCGATCAACCTCCGGTTGAACGCTCACTTTTTGGTTACCTGCCATAACGAAACGCCCTCCACAGCTTGTACACAAAAACGGGCAGCAAAGTATCGTTCCGAACCGCAATTCGGTTCAAACAAAATCGATTCGTGTCCCGAGTATTCAGTCCCTTCCGGGTAGAAACCGCGCTCGAATACCCAGCCTCCTGAACCAACTTCATCGCAGAATCATTCAAGCCACCATACGGATAACAAAAAACGTTCATCGGAACACCCAAAGCCGACTCCAAGTCCGCCTTACTTTTCTCAATTTCTAAACGCTGCACCCCATCATCAACTTGGTCTAAATGAACGTGAGTCATCGTGTGGGACCCAAACTCAAAGCCCTGATTAAGAAGCTTCAAAATCGTTTCACGGCTCATCAAATCCGCAAATTTCTCGCCTAATTTGATATCCCATTCGTTGGTAGCCCCCAGATGATCTGACACCAAAAATACCGTCCCCGTAAAGCCGTGCGTCTCCATAATGGGAACAGCACTATCAGCAAAATCCTGATACCCATCATCAAAAGTAAGGGAAATGAGTTTCCCTACCGTCGCCGACGGGTGAACCCAAATAGATTCCAAAGGATGCAAACTCGTTGTCACAAACCCACGCCTCCTCAAGTAACGCACATGCTGAGAAAACAAAGAAGGCGATACGCAAAGTCCTGGATATTTGGCTCCCGAAGGAACTTCCGAGATTTTATGATAAGTTAAAATCGGAAGCCTCGCACTCACTTCTCTAGTATTCCATGCAATTAAATTGAATGGTCAGAAAAGTAAACACGAGGCGAGCCACATGAGTTCAACACTACTTGATGAAGACCCAGTTAAACATTTTCGTCGGCAAGTAATTTCGGTAGATATTCCCAGGCACGAACGAGGAATCTATGACCGATTCCGCATCCACAACAATGTCTCCAGCGTTCGCACAATAAGGATCGTACCGAACGACAAAAGAGTTGCCACCTTCCGGTTCAATATTGACATCACCAGCCGCGCCAGAACCTCCCGCCAGCAACATACCTGTAAACTCCGCCGACCCACGAACTCGAATTCCTCCCTTCGCCGCATAAACATTCCCAACAATTGCACTGGAATTAGTCTTAAATTCAAACGCGGTGGCGTCTTGCTTCGTTGAAAGTAAACAGCTCTTTTGCATCACATCCTCCCGTGTTCTAAAAGTCATCGGATCGGGAAGGAGTTTGTATTCAGCATCAGTATCATCCGTGTACTTGCCCTCAAAGACAACCGTACATCCGTGATTTATCAGTTGCCCTTTGTTCTCAACATCACCCTTGATATACACAATGTTTTTTCGAGGGTCCTTACTCGCGGGGAAAAACTCTATGACTTCGCCATCTCGAACACGCAGATCACCATTTATTGTTGCCGGGCACTGAACAACTTTCTTACCGTCAGTGGATCTCTCGACCAAACTTTCGCTGTCAACATCGCCATTAAAGTAGTTCGAGCCATAGGCCGTCGCTGCACGCTGCCAATCCCGTGTCCAAACATCAACGGTAGAAGACGGAGCGAAGCTCACAGAACCATTAAGCTTGATGATAGAATTGGCGGGAGCACCAGGGAAAGTTCCCCACGGTGCTGCCGCAGGACTTCGATAATTCTTAGTGCCGTTATCGTTGCCAAGTCCATCCTTACTCAAAGTGAACGTGTATGCCGCGCCATCCGGAACAAGATAATAGCCCTGAATATCAATAATGTTCGGGTTGGTGTAAGAAGATTTACTTCCACTCGCAGGAGTCCAGCTAATCCCCTCATTACCAATCACAAATCCGTCCAATCCATTCGGTGCATAGGTCCTCAAACCCTGATTCGTCTTGATATTCACCTTGCTATTGGCAACGATTGCGCCTGCAGGGAAGCTAAACACATCAGGAGGTGGTGTACTTGTCGTAACCTGTCTCAACACCAACCATCTGTCCACTTGAGCTCGGAACTTCACCTGGACAATACTCTCAACTCCACCGGTAACACGTCCGCGCCCTTCGATAGTGAAATAGTAGGTATATCTCCTAAAGCGGTTCCCGCCCTCAGTCATGTCCGTTTGCACTTCACGATCCTGAACTAGTCGAGCAGAATATCGTCCAATGATGTCCCGAGTACCGTCTGGCTTAACGTTCTCCATCGAATTCTCATTAAGTAGAAAAGGATAAGTCAAATCAGCGAGCATCTGAACTCGAATCTGGTCGTACAATATATTCGCGGCAGACTCGGCAAGAGCATCAGACTGCCACTTATCTACTGTTTTCTTTGCACTGCGGTTGTAACTTGAAGAGAGCGTAAGCACGCTAACTCCAATCGTCACAAACCCAAGAACAAATATGAGTACCGGAGCTAGAGTAACGCCACGTCGTAGATGAGAAAACTGTTTCATAAGTTGCCTTAGTTGTCACGATTTTGCAAAATCGTCCTGGATGAAAAATGAATTGACCGATCCTTTTCAACACCACTGGCTCCACGCCACTTCGGTGTGAAAGTAAATTTCAGATAGACCGCGGTACCACCGTTGTCACCTGACAAATCAATTGAGAAAGTCGGATCAGCATGATAATAAACATCAATAATCAGGCCGTCTTGGGGAGGACTGGATATCAGGACATAGCCCTGAGACCTAGTCACCAATTGTAGTGCCCCGTTAACAACTGTCCGGCCAATTGCACGGCTTCGATTAAAAATGGTCGCAAGGCCTTGGCTTCCCAATTCTTGCTTCCCTACAATGACGCTGTTGGGAACTTTGGGCAGAGGATCCAGCATAGGTGAAAGCAACCACCAAGCTCTCGATGAGTTATTTCCCACAAACTGCTGGTTGATGGCCGTTGCTATCTCAGGATTTGAAATATTCGTCAACATCACTTTATCGAATCGAGCAGTGTCGTATGTGTTGTTCGCAAAGTTTCCGATGTATCTCTTCAGTACAAAGGGACCATCCTTGGGGTCAGTAGCCTCATCAACCGAATAAATGATAATTACGTTCTCATTTGGAATAGGCTCGCGTGTCGGGCTTACTGTCGGATCAATAATAGGAGAATCGGGTGCGATAACTGGATATTTCGGTTGTCGAATAATCAACACCCGGTTATCCAAAGCTTGGAACTGATAACTCTCCAGGTTGCGCGTCGGCGGATAACTCACCAGTAATCGATCCCCTAATTTGATATCATCAACCACTTTCTCAAATTTCGCCCGACCAACATTTAACGAAGAGCCCTGTGTCTGCAACTTTTCAAAAGTCACCGACGAAAGCATCGTGACCTGAACCAGCAACGCTATCACCATAAGCGCCAAGCAAGACCCCACGAGTAGTTCAACTACCGTAAGTCCTCGCTTTTTTTTATTGGTCTGTATTTTCATAGTTCATCCTCTGATGTTTGATTAGTGATCTTTCTTGCTAGTTAAGTTTTAAGGTTGATTACCGTTGTTAGGTTTAGGGTGCAAGTAGGTCTGAACGAACAAACCTACTTGCCCATATCTAACTTGCTAAACGATTGTTCAGCGAGTCGCTATCACTTCCACTTCGCGCCGTTGATAGGTGGAAATCCTGTCGGCGGCGGCGGAGGAGGCGGTGGTGGCGGTGGCGGCGGCGGCGGTGGAGGCGGCGGCGGCGGAGGCGGAGGCGGTGGAGGCGGCGAGGGCCGCGGCACCGGCGGCGACGGTGGCGGTGGAGGCGGTGGAGGCGGTGGAGGTGGAGGTGGAGGTGGTGGCGTCCAGAACAGTTGATCCATTCTCAAACTCATCCATCCTGACTGGTTGGACGTCAAATCTCGAGGAGACACAAACGTTTTCGACAGCGACACAGTCGACCAACGATCTCCGTCACTCCCGGCAACTTCGTTCTTCCACTTGATCGTAACGATAATATTTTGCAGATTGGTTGAGTTCAATACACGATTAACCGACCAAGTTGCAGAAACATTCGAAGTACCCTTTGGCATCATTTCCAGCAGTTCAGGATCAATCCGCCAAATTTGGTTGTCTGTACCGATAACACGATTAGATTGAGAAATTTGTCCAAAATCATCAATCTGCATCCGAGCAAGATACATCGCCGCAGCACGAGCTTCCGACTGCCGTTGCATTCTTGCAGAAGATGCAGCAAGCCCCATTACCGAAAGCGAAGTGGCAGTGAGTATAGTCAGACTCAACAAAACCTCAATTAAAGAGAATCCCCTAGCAACGACTCTCCTCGTCACTTCAGTCTCTTCTGGCAAAT
>JAPLCS010000339.1 GCA_026392145.1 Fimbriimonadales bacterium
AATGAACACCGAGCGACGAGAATATACCAAGCGACACACTGAAGCACCCGCTCCAGCACCTGCAGCTGAATAAATTCCCATCGCCAGTCGATTAGCCTCTCCCATTGAATCCAATGCGAGAGGCTTTTTAATTTATTTGCCCAGTAACCATCGTAGAGAACTTTCCCCAAAAGCATCATCTTATGACCTCCCAACTTTTCCAACTTCCAGCTGGACAGATTGCAAGACCTATTCCTACTTTAGAAGCGGGGGCGAGTCTTGTGTTGGCGGTACACACAATGCGAGAGGAGGGAGTCCACCATCTGCCCATCACCGAAAACGGGCAACTTCTCGGCGTCCTCAACCAACAATCGCTCCACAACGCTATTGGCAGCGGAGTAGATACTCACGCTGATGTCGCTCAATTCATCACCGATGTAGCCACCGTTGAAGGTTATAGAACCGGTGGAGAGGCATTCCGGCAACTTGAATCACACCCCTTCTTGCTGGCAGTTGACGACGATCGGCGTGTCATCGGTATCATCGATGCGTCAAGTTTCTGGCACTCACCCCCTCCACCCCAACGCCCTGCGTTAGTAGGAGGAATGGCAACTCCGTTCGGCGTCTATCTGACCAACGGAGCGGTAGCTGGTGGGAAAAAGGGCATCAATCTTGTACTGACCGGATCCCTATTATTCACTTTCTTCCTCAGTGGCAAACTTGTCACCCTTTTTGCTGAGCCATACGTCCCCCGGACCGCCTTCTGGGACATCGTTATCCAACTCGTTCCCACCGCACTGCTTCTTGCAACCTTTCGACTGATGCCCATCGCAGGATATCACGCTGCCGAGCACCAGGTCGTCCACGCCATTGAACAGGGAGAGGAACTGAGACCCGAAATTATCCGACGCATGCCCCGCGTGCATCCGCGTTGTGGCACCAACATCGCGGTCGGAATCACTATGTTCACCTCCATCTGGCAAACGCCATGGGTGAAGTACGAAGATGTCCGACTGCTCGTCGCACTCCTCACCACTCTCTTTTTCTGGCGAATCCTCGGCTCATTTGTCCAAAAATGGATTACTACACGGCCGGCTTCTGAGAAGCAAATTGCCAGTGGAATTCAAGCGGCGGAACAACTCATGGCAAACTATGCCACCGCTCACCACCGGGTTCCCAATCCCTTTGTTCGGATTTTCAATAGCGGCATGCTTCACGTAATGCTAGGTTCTCTCCTCGCCTATGGGATTGCGAGCCTTGTGGCGTCCTGCTTTGGCATCCCGCTTGGGTCACTCTAGCCCCTGTTTTTTGCCAAAAATCCAGCGTTGGGTACAATACATAGCTGTTTCGGCGTATTTCGGACTATCTATGGGTTTTCTCAGTTCTCTTGTTTTAGTGCTTGCGGTTCTTGCCGCAGTAGTGTTTTCGGTATTAGTATTGATTACTGGTAAAGGAGATGCCATGAGCGGTGGAGGCAGCGTGCGAACCACTTACAAAGGCAAGGCAACATTTGATGACATCATTTCGCGAGCCACTCTTTACACAGGGATTGCCTTCATGGTGTTGGTACTTTGCTACCAAGTCTTGAATCGACCTTCAACATCGGTCAAGGTTCCAACTTCCAGCGCGCCAGCGAGCACGCCTGTAGAAGCCAACCTCCCAGTGGCTCCAGCAACAAACGTTCCGGCTACCAATACGCCTGCTCCTAGCACACCAGTTCCAAGTACAGCTGCCCCAAGTACACCAGCTCCAAGCGCGCCGGCGACCAACACACCTGCAGCTCCTGCAGCCGCTGGAACAAATGCGCCCAAAGCACCATAATGCATCTAGCTCAATACTGAACTAGCTCAATAGTGAAAAAGCCATTCCATCTGGAATGGCTTTTTTTGCTAGGAACCAGTTGAAGAACTCACAAAAAAATCTCCCTCAGATTTCTGAGAGAGATTTTCGAACTATTCTTGGAGTTTTCAAGAACGAAGCACTTAAGAATCTTAGCTTAGATACTGTAAGTGGCTTTCTTCAACCAAGCCTTAGGCACTGGCTTGAGACCGCAAGCGACTGCGGCAAACTCTGGGCTCTTAAGAACGGAAGTCGAAACCACCAACTTAACTGTGTTTCCACCACCAACAGTTACTCGAACCGTCTGAAGATTGGGATGTTGAGTCCGGTTCTTGTGAGGTGCTTTATATTTCCAACCTTGTGAGTGTCGGTTTCGGATGAACTTTGCGGTGGTATTACCTTTCTTACCGCTCACTTGACAAATCTTAGCCATTGAAAAACTCCGTGCACTTTTATGCGCGAACAAAAATGATACCCGCGAAGTTCACGATTTTGCACCTTTTTGGTCACTTCAATCGTCATAGTTCGCCGCAAAAGCGAAAACTCACCTCAGTAAACCGGCTGACTCGGGTCCACAGTCGTGCACCACCCGTTCATGCCCGTCGCCAAATTCCGTACCAAACCGTAACCATGGCCGATCAAAAACTCCGCCGCACGATCACTTCTCATTCCAGACCGACATACCACCACTACATCGGCACCCGATGGCACCTCAGAAAACCGTGCCTCTAACTCCCCAAGGGGAATGTGAACTACACCCTCTATCTTGCTGACTTCGAGTTCATGGTCTTCCCGGACATCAAGCAAAAACAGCGACTTACCGGCATCCAGTTCGGCTTTCAATTCGATTGGGGTGACAATAGGTGCGGACATGCCTTGAGATTACTCAAAAAGAACCATCTTTTTACGAAATGGTAATCAACGCGACATCGGATCGCTTTTGTTTAAGTTTCTGATGCACCATTTCCCACTCTTTCCCTTCCAAGAGTGGATCCGACGATACAATCTTCATCGCCACTCCACGAGCTACTTCAAGTAAGGCGGCATCTCGAACCATGTCCGCCACCTTGAGGTCAAGTTGCCCACTTTGCTCGGTTCCCGCCATATTCCCCGGGCCTCGGATCTTCAAATCCTCTTCTGCAATCACAAAACCATCCGTAGTTTGAGTCATCACCTCAATCCGCTTCATAGCGTCCTCACTTTTCGGGTCGCTCACCAATATGCAGTACGACTGAGTATCACCGCGGCCCACCCGGCCACGTAACTGGTGCAACTGTGAAAGCCCAAATCGGTTAGCATCCTCAATCACCATCACAGACGCGTTTGGAACATCAACACCCACTTCTATCACCGTGGTAGCCACCAAAATATCAAGTTCGTGTTTTCGGAAGGATTCCATCACCACATCCTTGTCCGCAGCTTTCATTTGTCCATGCAACAAGCCCACCCGATACTCTGCGAACGCCTGCATACGCAGAGTATCGTACAACTCTTCTGCGGCGGCAGCCATCATCTTTTCGCTTTCACTCACCATCGGGCACACAAAGTACGCCTGCCGACCCTGATTAAGCAGCTCTCTCAAACTTCGGTAAATACCTTCGCGCTCAAATGGCTTCTTAGCGTGAGTTTTTATCGGCTTTCTGCCTGGAGGCAGTTCATCAATAATCGAAACATCCAGGTCGCCATACAGCGTCATGGTCAATGTTCTTGGAATGGGGGTGGCCGTCATGACTAATACATCTGGATTTCCAATTCCCTTATCCCTCAGAGCCTTCCGTTGCAACACGCCAAAGCGGTGCTGTTCGTCAACCACCACAAATCCCAAATTCTGAAATTCCACACCTTCCTGAATGAGCGCATGGGTGCCAACTGCCACCTGAGCGGAGCCGTTAGCTACCGCTTCGCCTGCAAGCTTTCTTTCTTTTGCTCCCTGCTTTCCAATGAGTAACTCAACCCGAATTCCCAACGGCTCCAAAAACTTTCGGATGCTCTTTCCGTGCTGCTCCGCCAGAATCTCAGTCGGAGCCATCATCGCACACTGGTAACCCGATCGAACTGCCGCCAGCATGCACGCCGCCGCCACCGCTGTCTTTCCCGCCCCCACGTCGCCTTGCACCAACCGATTCATCGGAAAAGGCCGAGCCATGTCGTCAAAAACTTCTCCAATCACCCTTCGTTGAGCCTTTGTGAGTTCAAACGGAAGCATCTCATGCACCTGATTCCACAGTGGCACCCCTGAACGTCGCTCAGACTCCACCGAAAAGAAGAGGTCTTGAGGTTGACTCACGCCTTTCGTTACTTTCTCCTTCCTCGAAGATGGCTCCTGCTCCAAAGCATGCTGTAGTTCGATTTCCTTGCCAGCAATTAAATCTTCGATCGGGAATGCAATTCCCATTTCCTGCTTGGTCTGAGCTCTGCGCATCGCAAGTTCGAGTTGCAAATACAAAAACTCCTCAAACGCCAACCGCTTATGGGCCAATTTTTGAGAGGCTTCATCGTCAGGCATGTGTATTTGCCTGAGCGACCATTTGAGATCCCGCAGATTCTGACTTTTTAACAAACCCGACGGTAACGGATCCACCATAAAGCCCAAGTAAGTTTCAATGGCGGCCTTTGCCGCCGCCCGTGCGACCTTTTGCGGAAGACCCTCGGTCAGCGGATAAATAGGGAAAATCTTCGCAAACTCTTCACCATCATCCTCGCCAAGCGATTCCCATTCCGGACTCGCAATTTCGTCCAAATACTGCCCTGCTTTGACCGTACCAAACGCAATGATTTCGCCGCTGGAATCCTCAAGTTGCTTCCGAACCCATGGTTGGTTAAACCAAGTGAGCGTAATTGCCCCACTTCGATCCTCCAAAATCGCTTTCAGAATCACTCGTCCCCCGCTCACGGTTCGAGACTCTATTCGCCGTATCGTTCCCTTTACGGTCACCATCTGACCTGGCTTCGCCTCGGAGATTGGAGGAATATTACGCCGATCCTGGTATCGGCGAGGAAGATTCAGCAGCACGTCTTCCACCGTAAAGATGCCTATTTTGTTGTAAAACTTGGCGTAACGTGGTCCCACTCCCTTCAGGAATTGAACTTCAGTATTCAGACCACTCGCCATTTTTTACTCGGCTACATTCAAACAATTCAATATCAGCATAACTCTGGAGAGCACAAGCTTCGCAAAGTAATCGCTTCGTTGGTTTCAGTAACCCATTAACTATGACGTTTAAGAGATGATTGGTGAGGCAGGTTGCGCACTCAATTTTGAGATTCGCTCCTTTCTCCACTTCATCAGAAACTTCCGTGCCGGGGT
>JAPLCS010000063.1:0-5766 GCA_026392145.1 Fimbriimonadales bacterium
GACTGGAGCGGTCAGCACCTTGTTTCCAGGCTTTTCGGAAAGTACCAGCGCTGTCACTGACTGTGAATCAAATTTCTTGAGTTCTCTTGCGCGTCTTCTCAGTTGACCGTATTTTTCAGAAAAACTTCCGAGGGTTGCGAATAGGTCATCTTCTTGACCGGATTTTCGTGACGAGGATTGGTCTGACGAGAAGTAGTTAGCAATGTTCGAGGTGCCAATGAGTTTGCCTTGTGTGTTGCCGTTTGGAAGCGTTTCGAACTGGTACCTTGATCGAATTGAATCGAACACGAAATTTGGATTTTCCGTTGTGGATACGGAAAACTGTCTGAGAACGTGCTTTTTCCATACTGATTCGAATCGAATTTCTAGTTCAAGGGATTTGCCTGTAATTAGCTTGCCAAAGGTTGCATAAAGAGTGTGATTCTTGGTCTTTTCGGGATAGATTGCCCAGCCGGACTCTTTGTTGCCAAAAATGAGTTCAAATGGGTCGTATCCACTTTGGGTGAAGTCTGCTGAGACATCTTGGATAGCCACTTCTTTGCCATCAACTTTTGCTTTCAGGGAAGTGATAAGAAAGTTTTCTGAGATGACTTTAGCTGAATCGAGCACAGGAGAGGTGTCAATTTTGAATCCGAATATCGGGTTAGCGAGAGACGCCGAAAGTTGATAAACATCCGTATCAGCTAAGGCACCGTTGTAGGAGATGGTTCCGTTCTCAGCCTGAATGAGGGGGACTTTTGATTGAGTTTGCAGGGAGGAAAACTTTACGGTTGTGTACTTGGTTGGTTGCTGTAGTCCTGAAAGCGTGCTGTTCTTGTCGATTTGGACGGTGGAACTGTATTCATTCGCAATCTTCCGCGCTTCGGCGTCTCTTTGGAGCTGAAGTCGAGTCGGAAGTACCTTCATCGTTGGCTCGTTCCATACTTCGGAATAGGATTTGGTGTAGTCACCTACGACGTTGTAGGTGGTGTTATTGAACACCGCAAACATTTTGTAGAAATCTTTTTGGGAAAAAGGATCGTACTTGTGGTCGTGACAACGGGCGCACTGAAGTGTTGAACCTAGCCAGACTGAGGATGTAGTTGCCACCCGGTCAATGACGGTATTGAATTGGGATTCGGCGGGGTTTACACCACCCTCAAGGTTGTGCATGGTGTTGCGATGAAACCCGGTTGCGACTTTATCTTGGGTTGTTGCGTTTGCAAGCATGTCACCAGCTAATTGCTTGATTGTGAATTGATCGAATCCCATATTCGAGTTAAATGCCTCGATAACCCAATCTCTGAATACAAACGCAGTTCGGGAGGCATCGGCTTCGTAGCCGTTTGTGTCGGCGTATCGAGCAAGGTCAAGCCAGATGCGAGCTTGTCTTTCACCGTAGTGCGGATTGGCAAGTAATCGATCTACTACTTTTTCGAAGCTGTTTGTTGATTTGTCGGCAACGAAGGCTCTGACCTCTTCTACTGTGGGAGGGATTCCGATGAGATCTAAATAGACGCGTCGAATGAGCGTTTCTTTGCTGGCTGAGGGAGAGGGCTTGTATCCTTGTTGGAGCATTTTCTCAAACACAAACGCATCTACTGGATTCTTTCCCCACTTTTTGACGGATGGGATTTTGGGTTTGCTTGGGGAAACATAGGACCAGTGCTTGGTTGTGTCTTGGTCAATGATGGCGCCTTCGTTAATCCACTGCTCAATGGTGGCAATTTGTTGACTGGAGAGGGGTTGGAAACCAAGGGGCATCTGAGTCATGCCATCTAACCCTTTAATTCTGTGTATGAGATTTGATTCTGCTCCTTTGCCTTTGAGGAGAGATGTTGATTTGATGAGGGCAGAAGGAGTGGCTAAATTGAGGCTTGCTTTTGGAGAATCGGTTCCATGGCAAGAGTAGCAGGAGGCTTTTAGAATTGGGGCAACTTCTCGAGCGTAACTAATTTTTTTCGAAGATTTTGAGAGATTTCTTCCCGATTGTGCGGCTTTTTGAGGTTGTGCTGGAATTGCGATTCCGGCGATCAGAATCATCCCGCCAAAGGCAAAAGCAACCGATTTCATACTTTCTTTACTTTATCCTCATTGAGTTCAAAATAGTAGTGACTTTCGCCTGAAAAAGCTGTATTGTTAAGCCAAGGTCATGCGAAGGATTCTAGTTGCTCCGAATCCGTTCAAGGGGCATTATAGTGCCCTTGAGATATGCCAGTGCTTCGAACTTGAATTGGCGGATGACTTTTTGGTCGAGTCGGTTCCGCTTTCGGATGGAGGAGATGGATTCATTGAGTCGATTCATACTTCGGTTCCCGAACTCGTTGAAATTGAAACAGAGGTTCAAGGTCCAGTTGATGGCATGCGGGTTTCGGCGAAATGGCTTTGGGATGAGTCTAACCGGATTGCGTATCTTGAGTCTGCTGAGGCGTGCGGACTGAGGTTATTGGAAGGGCGAAGTGAAGATCCGATGGGAGCGACCAGCTATGGTGTTGGTGAGCTGATTCGCGCCGCAATTGAACATGGTGCGGAGGATTTGTATCTTGGTCTCGGCGGAACCGCTTGTTCGGATGGTGGAATAGGAATTCTCCAGGCACTGGGATTTAAGGTTTTGGACGAGTATAGAGATCAGGTTCCGTTCGGTGCTCATGGCCTTCTTAAGTTGCAAAAAATTGTTCCCAATAATGCGAGATTTCCTCACATCAATTTGATGATGGATGTGGAAACGAGCTTGCTTGGAGATCATGGCTGTGCGTTTACTTTTGCACCTCAAAAGGGTGCGAATGCTGAGCAGGTTGCCGACATTGAACGAGGCTTGAGCAATATGTGGCTCCACATTTACAGGGATTTTAGAGTGAATGTCGATTTTCCTGGTGCGGGAGCTGCTGGTGGGATTCCTGCTGGGATGGCGTTGATTAAGTCGGTTGCTATGGGATCTGGATTTGAGTTGGTTGCCGATTTGGCAGATCTGGACGAAAAAATTGAGTGGGCAGATGTCGTTGTCACTGGCGAGGGTGTGTTTGATTCACAGTCGATGCTTGGTAAGACGACGGGCTCGATTTTGGAACGAGCGGTGAAGGCCAACAAAGAGACGGGTGTTATTGCATGGAAGATTGACACAACGTTCCAACATCAACCTCAGTATGTTGAATCCATGAGCGGTCAGCCGGGTGGGCTCAAGGAAGCTGTCAGGAGATTTGCCACAAAGTTGCGTGGTAATTAGGCGAAGCTAGGTTCTACGGCACTATACTTTTGCTATGGACGTTTCCTCTGCAATACATGCTCGTCGGGCTGTTCCCTCGTTTGATTCTTCGGTGGAAATTTCTCTTGAGGAGTTAGTCGCCCTGATGAACGAGGCTAACTTGGCTCCAAGTGCAATGAATTTACAGCCTTGGGAGTTTTTGGTCTGTCATACCATAGAAGATAAGAAGCGTCTTCAGGCTGTGAGCTATCAGCAGGCAAAGGTCGCTGAGGCGTCGGCGGTGGTGGTTGTGCTTGGCAACTTACAACATCATCATCATGCCCTGCGAATAGCCGATGAGAATGTAAAGACTGGCGTTTTGCCGGAAGATCGACGTGATGCGTGGGTCGCTGGGGCTGTGGGAGCTTATGAGGGATTGAGCCAGAAGCAACGAGATGAGGTGTTGCGAGGTGGTTCTTTGTGGGCGATGACGTTCATGTATAAGGCGCTCGAGTGTGGGTGGGATACTGCCCCGATGGGTGGATTTGAGGCTGACAATTTAGTCAAAGAGTTCGGCGTCCCAGATACTCATGTTCCGGTGATTATGGTTGCGATTGGGAAGCGGAATCCTGATGTGGAAATTAGACCGAGATCTTATCGGATTCCAGTATCGGATTTGATCCACTTAGGCAATTTTTAAGTTGGCAATTTTTAAGTTGGCAATTTTTAAGTTGGCAATTTTTAAGTTGGCAATTTTTTAGTTGCGGATGCTTGAACTTGGGCCGTTACATCGGGCAGTTATATCGAGCGGTTATACTGGGCGGTTATATCCACTTCTGGATAAATTGAGCCACGGTTGGCTGTGAGACGGTGACGGCTTTGATGTCACCGTAGCCTTTTGAGAGCAGGGTCAGGGCGATTGAGGAAGGGTCTTGTAGTTCAAAAGTTGCTCCCGCCTCGGTTTGTTCTACGTTGACGGTGATTGGGTCGACGATTTGCCTGATTGCCTCGAATTTTTGGGACATCACGGTTACTTTTGATGGTCCAACCGTGCTAAGTCCTTCGGTAAGAGTTCCCTGGAACGAAATCGATTGGTTGCGTAGAGCAATGACCTCATCAGCATGTTTTAGCACTTCAGGCGAATGGGTCGCGATAATTACTGTTCCTCCCAGCGTTGCCTTTTGTTTGAGGTTTTCGATTACGGCGTTGGCAAGGGATAGATCAACCCAATCAAGGAGCATGTCAACGATTACAACTTGGGATTCGGTGCAGAACACGGGTAGCAAACATGCTGCGGATGCCTCGCTGGGTGAGAGGTCAGCGAGGTGGGAGTTGATTTTTTCCTTGAGTTTGACGATGCTTATCGCTTCGTCGATACGGGATGAGGACGCCTGTTTTCTGAAAGGATTTGGTACGTCTTTTACTCGACCACGTCTTGGAAGGACTCTTTCGTCGGCGATTGTAGCGAAGTTGACCTTCTTTTGAATGGACCTGATGAGGTGGGTTTTGCCGGAACCAGCCGCTCCAATTATCACAATGACCTTTCCTGCAGAAAGGTTTAGTGAGAATGGTTCGGTTAGTTGAATCAAGTGCGGTTAACCTTAGGCTGGGAGTTCGAGGAGTTCCTTGGTGGAGTGATTGAAGATTTGCTTGCCATTTTCGGTAATTAAAACATCATCTTCGATTCTGCATCCACCGAAGCCATCAAAATAGATGCCTGGTTCTATGGTCCAAATTTGCCCCGGCTCAAGGACGGTTTTGCTTCCTGGTCCGAGCCGGCCGGTGTCGTGAACAAGGATTCCTAGACCGTGTCCGAGTCCGTGCCCGAAGTGTTTGGCCCATCCTTTTTCGTCGAATATTTCTCGCGCTTTGGCGTCAACCTGCTCTGCTATTACTCCTGGTTGGAGCATATCGAGGCAAGCAAGTTGTGCTTTCAGCACCTGGTTGTAAATATCCTTCGTTTCTTGGCTAGCTTTACCAGCGACTACGGTTCGGGTCATATCAGCACAGTATCCGTCCAATTGGGCTCCAAAGTCGAATGTCACTAAGTCTCCATTTTCGAGGAGCTTTTCGGTCGCTTTGCCGTGAGGTCGTGCGCTGTTGGCACCACTTACAATGATTGGGTCGAAGGCGAGAGTTGCTCCGTTTCGTCTGAAAAAGAATTCGAGTTCAAGTTGGATGTCTAGTTCGCTTACACCGGGCTGAACCATTCTAAGAATGTGATCAAATCCTGCATCGGTGAGTTTGCAGGCGGCTTGAATTCGGTTGACCTCGTCTTGAGTCTTGGTCATTCTTAGGACTTCGATGAGGTCGCCGATTGGATTGAAGGTAATGCCTTCGAGCGATTTTTGCCAGCCTTCGAGTTGACTTACTGTGACGTAAATGGATTCGAAGGAGACTTCTTTCGCTCCAATTCGCTCTAGTTGCGCTTTGAGGAACTGTGTTCCGGTAACTGGGGAAGAAAAAGTCAGGATTTCATAGCCTGAAACTTGGTCTTGGGAAACTTGTTCTTGGGCTTGAATTGTGTAACGGCTATCAGTAATGAAAATAGCTTCGTTTTGGCTTACCAGTATTTGGCCAAAGGAACCAGTAAACCCAGAGAGCCA
>JAPLCS010000063.1:5817-9035 GCA_026392145.1 Fimbriimonadales bacterium
ATGGCCTTGGGTAGCCATTGCTTCGCGGAGTCTTTGCAGTTGAGACATGGGTTGTTGGGAGATATGTCGAGTTATACGACTTCCTTTTTCAGGTTGAGGAGGGCTCGGAGTCCGAGTATGTAGCCGTGGCCGCCAAATCCGACAATTTGGCCGACGGTTATTGGTGCAATCACGCTGTTCCTACGGAACTCTTCGCGAGCATGAACGTTGGAAAGATGAACTTCAATGACAGGAAGTCTGACGGAGGCAAGGGCATCTCGGAGGGAGATGGAATAGTGAGTTAACCCACCGGGATTGATGATGATGCCGTCTGCCCATCGACGGTGCTCTTGGATGGTGTCGATGAGGATTCCTTCGGAGTTGGATTGGAGAATGCGAATTTCAATTCCTAGCTCATCCGCTTCTATTTTTAGGTCCTCGTCGATTTCTTCGAGAGGTTTTTTGCCGTAAACATCTGGTTCACGAAATCCCGTCAAGTTAAGGTTTGGTCCGTGGAGAACAAGTACTCGAAAATCTTTATCGTTCATGGTTTCGTTGGGTGGGAAGAATAGTGTCTACTGACCGAGAATTTTGTCAACTTCCTCTTTGGAGATTACACTTTCTGGAAGTAGTTGAGGAATACCGCTGATGATTGGGAAACCTACTCCCGTGAGCGGGCATACCAGAAGGGTTCCTTTGAGCAGAAGTTTGGGGCGGTCTGGGTGCAGTGGATTCGCCAAGAGGTCCAGCATTGCTGGATCAATAATGGGATTTGTTTCGGACTCTGTGGCTGTCATTTTTCGCTCATTACCTCTCGATAGACTTCAATATGGCGTTCTGCCGATGCCTTCCAAGTGAACCCAGCTTCTCGCCGGATTCCTGCTTGTTGCATGGCTTCCAGTTTACTTGGATTTGACAACATATCCTGAATTGTTTCTCGCCAAGACTTGGAGTCGTAGTCTCGTTTTACTATGCCGGCGGTACCGGCAACTTCTGGCATGGCTCCACCATAGCCGCAGATAACTGGCGCGCCACATCGGAAGGCCTCTAAGATTGGTATCCCAAAGCCCTCGTGGAAGCTTGGTGCCAGGTAGAGGGAGCAGGCAGAATAGAGGGAGCAAAGTGTGGCGTTGTCGACGTAACCAACGGCTCTACAGTGGCTACCTGTTAGCTTTTCGCCCTGTTTTCCGGTGACCACGAGTGAAATGCCGAGGTCTCGGGTGGCGTCGATTGCAAGTTGCATGTTCTTTCGAGCCCAGTTGGTGCCAACTGTGAGTAGGAACGGAGATTCGATGCCGAGTTTTTTGATGTTTAGTAGTGCGGTTTCTTTGTCCACTCTTTGAATCCAGTAAGGAGTCGCGTTGTGGGCCACGCGGACTTTCTCCCTTGTTCCAGGAAGAAACCTCACAATCTCTTGTCGACTCGTTTCGCTGACGGTGATGATTCTCTTAGCTAGTTTTGCGGACAGCGGAATGGTGGTTTGGAGTAGTTTTCGGTCTTTGGGCGTGAACCATTCAGGATTGATGAGGAAGGAGATGTCGTGTATGGTGGTAACGCTATTTTTTGCTAGCGGACTGATTGAGTATTGAGCATGGGTGATGTCGCATTTGAGTTTGCGTTCGGCGAGTGGAAAGGTTGCAAGGCTCCACCAGCGGCTCGAACCACTTGTGATCGTGTGCCAAGAACAATTTGGGGATAGGGGAACGTTCTTGGGCTTTGTTGTGTTGGAAAATAGACAGAACTCAATTTCTGGAAAGTAGATGCCAAAAGCGTCCACAAGGCAGGTCCAGTAAGAGGAATCACCTGTATTTGTTCCTGCAACAAGTCGAGCGTCGATTGCGATTCTCATGGGATGTTTACAAATTGGTCTGCATTGGAAAGAAAATTGCGTTCACAATAGAAAAGGCTATTTTACTGTTCGTACTTCTGGAATACGAACGAAATATTAAAGATTGCTTGGTGTTGGTACTGGCACTCGCATTGAATGCGGTTGAGGTGACGAATGCTTGGGTTGTCTTTCTAGAGGAAATCATTATATGAAGAAGCGAAAATCTCCGGTTGCACTTTTGACAGTGCTTGTTCTAGCCATCGTTGGATTGGTGATTGCAGCCAAGCCATTTAGCAACTACACATTGTCGGCTGAAGAGCAGCAAAAGTTGTTCCAAGCTGAGCAAGAAGCAGCTATGAAAGCTCGAACTCCGGCGCCAGCGGACATGTCCAAAGTTGATGTTTCCAAAGAACAAGAGGTGATGAAGGCACAACTCAAAGCCGCTCCTAAGGCTAGTATCAAGAGAGTTGGGGAAATGGAAACTGATGGCAGTCCGAGTGTGATCATGCCCGAACAGGTGGAATACAAGCCAAAGCCAAATGATGCTGCGACGTCGAGTCAGTGGTACGACAAGAAGTAAACACGTATTTCCCACTGAACCGACTTTTGTTGTATGAAAAGCTCCTCTGAAGAGAGGAGCTTTTTTGTTTTTGATTGTTTGCATGAATCACAAAAATAAATGTTCAACGAGTGAGATTTGCAACACGCAGTTCAGGTTTGGCGTAGTTCGAAAAGGGTACAATTTAGCAATCCCGACATGAGAGTGCTAAATTCTTGTGCCGGAAACATCTTTAGAGGAACCTAAACAAAAACACAATGGCAAACCTTAAACCACTCGGTGATAAAGTCGTTGTTGAAGTGCTCGACGCAGAAGAAATGACTGCAAGTGGCATCTTCCTTCCCGACAGCGCAAAGAAGAAGCCGCAAGAAGGCACTGTCATCGCTACAGGCAATGGCCGTGTGCTTGACAACGGTGAGCGCAACCAACTCAGCGTAAAAGTAGGGGACAAAGTTCTCTTTAGCAAGTACGGCGGAAATGAAGTTTCGCTGGAAGGCAAAGAGTACACAATCCTTGACGAAGATCAAATTTACGCCATTATTGGCTAACAACTAGGAATCAGAGCCCATGGCAGACAAAGCGAGGCGATGGCAGCAGGTGGTGTGCGTCCTATATGGGCAAAACCAGCAGCAGTTGCAACTCTTCCACGCGCAGTTCTAGCCATGAGGCCGTTTCGAACTAGGAAAGGCTCAGCAACTGCTTCAACGGTTTCTACCTCTACACCCACAGCAATTGCCAATGTGGAAAGGCCCACAGGTCCGCCATTAAAGCGCTCAACTAATGCCACCAATACGCCGCGATCGAGACGATCCAATCCGATCTCATCTACTTCATACATTTCTAAAGTAGATG
>JAPLCS010000412.1 GCA_026392145.1 Fimbriimonadales bacterium
ACAAATTCAATCAATCAAGCAACTGATTGAATTTCAGCAATTAGACTCTTAAGCCAGAGGACACCTTGCCGCGTAGCTTCTTGGCCCTGCTCCCCGCACTCCAGTTCCAAGTCAATACAAATTGGATGATTACCCACCACTTTGGCGAGTTCAATCAGAGTTCTTTGAATTGGAACCTCTCCTTGGCCTAAAAATGTTCCAGCAAATTTATTGCCTCGAACATCTGTGTAAGATCCAAGATCAGATTGGACAAAGTCCTTGACATGAATCAACTTGGGCACCAAGGAACCGACTACTTCGGTACTAACAGCTACCGATACTGAATCAACGCCCGCTAAAAGAAAGTTTCCAATGTCAAAACAGGTTCCGACATCTGCCTTACTGACCGGAGCCAAAATTGAATTCAACTTAGTTGGGGTTGAAAAAACTGGTCCATGATTTTCTAAGGCCAATTCCACGCCTTGTCCACTCAGAGACTTGAGTGCATCGATTGTCCGGTACCTTACTAATTCTTCAGCATCAGGGGTCTTAGGATTTCCCGCGAAAACACGTACCGTCGATGCCCCGACTCTAAGAGCTATCTCAATGCCTAGTTCAATTTTCTGACGCTCAACAAGCAATCTGGAAGAATCATCAAAATCAAAATCATTGGTTACCGAGACAGCATGAACTTTTTGCCCGGTTAGTTCCTTGGCTTCAAGACAAGAATGAACAAGATTATTCACAACATCTCGACCTGGCAGGTGATCTCTGACAGTTCCTGGCTCGTAGAGAAAGGCATCAAGCAGTTCGACTCCATCAGCACCACAGTCGGCACTGAATTCCATAAACCTGGATATCGGCATCTGTCCCTTACGCCAATCTGCTAGAACCGAATACCAGCAGACCCCGATTGAGACGTTGTTAAACACAGTTACCTCTCTTGTATAGAATGCGTGCGATTAGAGCCAGAGCAATCTCATGACAAATGGATAACATACAACCATTTCAATGATTGCAAGAGCACAGAAGAGCAACGTTCCTTGATAGACAAAGGATGGTTTGACTTCAAGGCTTGCTCCACCTTCATCAGGTTGAAAAGCGGCTCGTAGTAAACCAAAGTAGTAATAGGCACCGAAAATTGAATTAAGCACGAGAACAACCGCGAGCCACAACAAGCCAGTGTCAACAGAATCACGAACGAGAAGGAATTTGCCAACAAACCCACTTACTGGACCAATTCCAATCAGAGATAAAACAAAGATAGCCAAGGCACCTGCGGCAAGCGGAGAACGTCCGAGCAAACCTCTAAGATCACTGACTTTGATGGCTTCTTTTCCTTGACTTGCAGAAAACGCCAATACAGCGAAAGCTCCAATAGTAGTCAAACAGTATCCGAGAAGATAGTAAGCAAGAGTCGGTCCTACTCCAGCCGCTGACTTAGCCATCACAGTAATTGCAACTGCAACATAGCCAGCATTGGCGATTGAAGAATAGGCCATCATTTTCTTGATTTCGGTTTGAATATAAGCCATGACGTTGCCTACAACCATGGTAAGTACAGCAAGCACTGCAAATAGCCATACTGAATTCGAGTTCAGAACAGTGGTTAGATGAGCAAGATTAGCCAGAACAATAAACGGTCCCACTTTTCCAACGGTTGCCATAAACGCAACCACGTTAGTTGGCGCCCCCGAGTAAACATCTGGAGTCCACTGATGGAAAGGAACCAAACTGCACTTAAATCCTAGCCCAATAAGAATTAAAGCAAAAGAAATTGTCAGCAGACCAGTATTTTCTCCCTTCGAGCCAATCCAAGCTGGATTAAAGTTCGCAAGTTCAAGGGATCCAGTTGCGCCGTAGAAGAAGGCAATTCCATAGAGCAAGAAGCCAGTGGCAAAAGCCCCAAGCAAGAAATACTTCATTGCAGCCTCCTCAGATCTCTCCTCTCCTCGGCTTAATCCCGCCAATACATAAAGCGATATAGACAGAATCTCGATACCAATAAATATGACAAGTAAGTTAGTGCTCACACAGAGCATCATAGAGCCCAGCGTCGCCCAAATCAGCAAAGGGTAAACCTCTCCTAGCGTAATCTTCTTGTCAGGCAAATAATTGCTGGAAATCAAGATTGAAAGAATTGCTGAAATCAAGACAATGATTTGCGCAGCATTACCCAGAGGCGTAAGTGCAACCATTCCACCAAACTGTGCTGGGAAGTCTTTTCCAACAGTACCTAGCGAAGTAGCCAATGCCATGGCCAGTCCAAAAACGCTCGTAAAAACTACTCCGCTGTTATTGCTTCCCTTTCGCATCATCTGAGCAACAAGTGCAGCCATCCCAGTCACTGCGACCAGAATCATCGGCAAAATCGGGAGCCAAACAATCTGTGGAATTTCAAACGTGTACTTCAACTTTTTTGCTCCATGTTGGAATTGATATGATGATTTTTTATTGCGCCGAGAAAATCGTGAACGGATGATTGATTAAAGTCAAAAAATACTTCCGAGTCAGAGTCATTTGAAGCCTGTGCACCTGATCTTAGAGTCCTTAGGTAGTTGGAAGAGAAAGTACTTCCTTCCGCATCCCAGGCAAACAAATGGGCGGGAAGATCACTCACAAAATCAATATAAAGGTCATCATTTCCAACAACAAATACAATATTCAATCTTGCGTCTTGTACCAAACTCAGAAGTTCACGGTCAGACTCCAAGTGGAAACCACCATATTCCATCGGAGTGCTGTATGCTCCTCGAGCCCCATCAAGCACATAGAAAACACCATCGGCGCCTGTAGCGAGGGCTGACTCCATCCTAGCTCTTACTCGTGCCTGATATGTCTCAACAAGTAAGGCACCTTGAGTCGGATTATCTCGAAGGACCTCATTAAGGTCTGTATCTTCAAAGCAAGCTAACAAAAAAGGATTTACCACAACTTGTAGTGCTGGCTTATCTTGGCCACAACTTGCAGAAAGCTGGTGAGGATTTACAACTAAAATCGCATCTGAGGAATCATTAAAGGTGAGTCTCAGTTTCTCAGAACTTTCGCCCCCACGAGCTATTTGCACAAAGCTTTCTCGAGTAGTTACTACAGACTGT
>JAPLCS010000187.1 GCA_026392145.1 Fimbriimonadales bacterium
ACAGCCTTGCTCTGATCAATTCCCTTCGCCACGCTGGCAAATTTCTGAGCGCGATAGACGCCGGCGAAATCCCCGAAAATTTTCGCTGTTCGTGAATTCTGGATTTCGCCCCTCAAAAGTCCTAAGTCCATCATCTCATCCAGGTCCGTCTGTTGATCACCAAAACGAACCGCATATTGGCTCTTTAATAACTTCCCACGATTGAGCATATCGATAACTCGAGGGTCACTCTTTCTCGCAACGACCGAGTTTTTTAACTTCTGAAGCCTAGTTGCATTGATATGCCCCTCAGATGCTTCTAAAATTGCGTAGGGACGAATGAGATAAGAAGCACTGACCACCAAGGTCTCAGCACTCCCATAGCGAACCATCTCCAAAATCCTCAAGGCTCGTTCCGCGTCTCCAACCGCTGCTTCATAACGCTTAGAATCAAGTGCGATCTTTGCTTGCCGACTTAACATCGCGGCGGCATTCAGCGAAGCACGAATCGCCTCCCCTTTGGGACCGTCCATCAAAGACTCTCCATGGAACGCAGGGACAATCGGCCTAATCGCTCCAGACTCAATTCCCTTGATCCACTGGTCACCAAGACTTCTTATTGAGGCAGCACTGGGAAATTCTTCCAACAAAACTGAATGGGTACTTCGCACGACAGGAATGTAAGCGTCCAGTCGACGATCTAACTCCCGATCTATTTTTACTGGGCTGTAGTTGTCCTGAAGTTCAACCATCTCCGAGAACTTAATAGAGCTCCCGCACAGAATGGCGAATAATCCACACCGGCCCAGGAGTTGCGAAACTCCCCCCATACCTCAATCATCGGTGCGCATAGTTCTAATTCATTAGGTTAAGAGAATATTAAACTTTAGACCTAGTAAAAATAAATTTTTCTAAAGTTAACTTAAAATATTCTATAATAATTATGTTGATGAAATAAAAATCTTCAACACCATTTCACAGAAATGAAAACACAAAATCAAAATCAGAGTTGGGAATCACACGTAATCAGCCAAATCCGAAAAGGAGATGAAGTAGCGTTCGAACTCCTGTGCGACACTTTCCGTCCACAGCTAACTGGCCTCGCATTGCGAAAGCTACACAACACTGAAGATGCTCACGATGTAGTTCAAGAAACCTTTGTGAAGGCATACCGAAGTCTCAAAGATTTCGACACTTCAAGACCACTGAAGCCATGGCTCATGAGAATCTGCATGAACTGTATCGTTGACCTAGTTCGCAGCAGAAAACATCACACCGAATCACTCGATAATGTTGAGTATTCACTCTCAGACTCCGGAGCATCAGCCGAAAAAGCAGACAATGCTCTAATCAACGGTCAAGTCATGACGTCCATTCGAAAGCTCCCGTGGAGATACCGGCAAATAATCATGATGCGACACTTTGATCACCTTGATGTCAGCGAGATTGCCAACCAACTCCAAAAGCCAGAAGGAACTATCAAGAGCTGGTTGTTCCGAGCAAGAGCGATGCTCCAGCAGGACCTAGCTCCAGCATTGGGATAAACAAAACAATCGCTGAAATGCGTTGCTATATAAGAAAGGGGGACGAATCTCGTCCCCCTTTTAACTTCCAATGTTATAACTGCTAAGCCAGCGCAAAATACTCGTCTAGCCGTTTGCACGTACTCTTAGAGGGATCGTCGTAGATTTCCAGAGCACGCACCAACGCCGTAGCAGTATCAATACTCGTAACACAAGGCACGCCTGTTTCGATACAGGCTCGTCGAATTTGTGCAGCCTCGCTTTCACTCGTCTCTGTGAGTGAAGGCGTGTTGATCATTAAACTCACTCCACCATCCATAATCAAGTCCAACAAATTCGGTGAACCTGATTGAATTTTTCCAACAGACTCACAATCAACTCCAGCCTGCTTCAGTGCTTCCGCCGTTCCGGGGGTAGCAACAACCTTCCTACCATTGGCGACCAATCGCTTCCCAATCTCAATTGCAAAAGTCTTGTCCAAATCTCGTACCGTCAAGCAGACCGCACCATCTCCCTTAAAGTTGATTCCCGCAGCCAGAAATGCCTTATAAAGGGCAGATTCATAAGTCGAATCAATACCCATAATCTCCCCCGTTGATTTCATTTCAGGACCGAGAGATGGCTCAACTTTTCGCAACTTCTGGAATGAGAACACTGGTGCCTTGATTGCATACACAGTTGACCTACCGGTGAATGGTTGCCCCACGGCAGTCACAGACCCCTTAAATAGGGGACTCCAAGACCGCTTCTTTTCTCCGCAATAAGGCAGGCCGCTCGACTCAGAGAGAGTCCACAAACCAGTGGTATATCCCAAGTCCTTCAGCTTGTGACCCATCATACATCTGGTAGCCAAATCCACCATTGGAATACCGGTAACTTTGCTCAAGAATGGAACCGTGCGACTGCCCCGTGGATATCAACACCAATTCGCACCATCTGAGAAATCTCCTCCTCAGAGATGGAAACCGGAGGATAAATCGCCATTGAATCACCGCTATGAACTCCAGCTCGCTCAATATGCTCCATGATTCCAGGAACCAATACATCCTCACCGTCTGAAATCAAATCAACTTCAGCTTCCTTTCCGTAAAGATATTTGTCCACCAGTACAGGCTGACCAGGATTCGCTGCCTCAGCCTCAGCATAAAATCCCTCCAACTGAGCTTTTGAAAACACAATTTCCATAGCCCTCCCACCAAGCACAAAGCTCGGTCGAACAAGCACGGGGTAGCCCACTTCATCAGCTACAACTTCAGCTTCAGCTAACGAACGTACCGCTCGTCCCTTGGGTCGTTGAACTCCCAGTTTCTCCAACAACGCATCAAACTGCTCTCTGTCTTCAGCAGAAGCTATAGCTTCGTGAGAAGTACCGAGCACCTTGATGCCACGATTTGAGAGCCCCTCAGCCAAATTGATGGCCGTCTGTCCGCCAAATTGACAGACCACACCAATAGGCTTTTCACGACTGATAATGTCACAAACATCCTCTAAAGTAACCGGCTCAAAATACAGTCCATTGGAAGTATCAAAGTCAGTAGAAACGGTTTCCGGGTTATTATTTACGAGAATGGCGTTGTAGCCCATCTCCCGCAAAGTCCACACGCAATGGACACAAGAATAGTCAAATTCGATGCCCTGTCCAATTCTAATTGGGCCCGAACCCAAAACGAGTACCGTTTCGCTCATCAAAGAACCAGTCTACCGGTTTCTAATCAGGTAAACCTTACTTTAATGGCAGGTTGGTTGAATCCGGAACCTTTTGGATGGGAAGGAATCGTCGAAGACGCGCTTTCAGAGGATGTTGGTCCTGGTGACATCACCTCCGCCAGTTTCCCAGAAGATCATTGGGTCGAATGGTATATCGAAGCTCAAGCCAATGGAATCCTTTCAGGTTCTGGCATCATTGAGTACCTTTTGGCACCGCAGGGCGATGACTCTAAAGCCTTCATAGAAATTCGTGCGAATGATGGAGATCGAGTAGGTCGTGGCACTCTCATTGCGAGAGGTCGCAATCATGCTTCCAAAGTCCTCATGGCTGAACGAACCGCACTCAACTTTGTCATGCACCTAAGTGGAGTCGCTACGTTAACCGCCACCTTTGTTGAACGAGTTGCCGGAACCAACGCAAAAATCGTAGACACTCGAAAAACCATTCCCGGGCTCAGAACACTCCAAAAATACGCCGTCAGATGCGGTGGTGGGCACAATCATCGCATGGGCCTATACGATGCGGTGATGCTCAAAGACAACCACATACGCGCCCATGGCTCAATTGAAAAGGCTGTCGCAGCGGTACGAAAGTATGTGTCTCACATGACAAAAATTGAGATTGAATGTGACCACCCTGAGCAAGTAGCTCAAGCAGTTCGATCACGATGCGAAGTCATTATGCTAGACAACATGGATCCATTCACCATGCGAGAACTGGTACAGCTGTACAAGGGTAATGCCATTTTTGAAGCTAGTGGCGGAATCAATCTTGATACCGTGAAAGGTGTTGCCGAAACTGGAGTGGACATCATAAGTGTAGGAGCTCTTACACACTCAGCTTCAGCGATTCCCTTCCACATGGAATTTAGTAACTGAGCAAAAACATACTAATTACACCCATCAAACAAAGGCGGTAATCGGTAAGAGTCAAACAAGTCATAGTGAACATCTCTAACCAAATCATCCACTTGCAAGAGACAACCTCAACGCAAGATGACGCCAAAAACGCTGGCTTCGGTGTGTTCTGGACATCACACCAGACCGCTGGTAGGGGACGCTTTGACAGACAATGGTTCACCCCTCAAGGAGAGGCACTGGCAGTGTCAATCTGCCTAAACGAATACACCCACCATCCTCGTCCATATTTGCTTGGCATGACAGTAGCAACTGCAATTGCAGAATCCCTTAATCTTGAATTGCAATGGCCCAATGACCTTGTCCTAAACGGTAAAAAAATTGGAGGAATACTCTCTGAAATTCATCAAGGCGTTCCCGTTATCGGTATTGGTCTAAACCTCCTGACAACAACATTCCCCGAAGAAATTGCGAATCGAGCTTCCAGCATCGTAGCATCAGGTCGCCCCGCGATTTCACCCGAATCTGCACTCAATCAACTGATTGAAGCCCTCCGTGACTTTGAACCCATACCTGAATCCTGGTCGCAACTCAGCGATAGATGGTTAAAGCGTGACATGACCCCCGGCAAAGTGTTTCAACTCACGGATGGTCGTGTAGGAGTAGCACAAAACATTACAGAAGAAGGGTTCCTCCTATGGTCCAACACGGTCTCCATAGAAGTCGTAACTGTCGCAGAAGCACTTTGGCGATAAATCTATCATTTTTACTAGGGCAACACCAATCTTCACGCCCTGTATGAGGGTTCTAGTGAAAAAACCTGATATTATTACTGGGATTATCCTAATGAATAGGCGGAAAACTGGCAGTATTAACAGTAGGCCAATTTAATGGTTTGAGAGGTTGTTTCTGAATGTCGAAGCTTTTCGCGTGCGTTGCAGGGATGGTGGCACTGGCTGCTGGCATTTACGGCAATGTAGATGCGGTACTTTGTATGCAGCGAGCAGCCGTCGCATTCGTAGTAGGAGCTTGCATCGGTGCATTTTGGCAAACAGTGACGTCGATCCCTGTGAGTCTAGTGCCTGCAGACTCTGAAGAATCAACATTGGACGAAAGCGAATCTCAAGAACAGAAAGCAGCCTAAACCAAATTTTCAGTTGGTAATCAGAGAAAACAAGAGGAATTGAAATGTCACTAAGCCCAGAGCAGTTGTCAAGAACATGGAAGGAATTCAAGGTCTTCAAAGACCCCGCCTCCCGTGACGACATCATCAATCACTACTCCTACCTTGTAAAGATCACAGCTGGAAGACTGGTCACCTCGCTTCCCGGTGGACTTGACAGAGAAGACCTCGTAAGTTCAGGTGTTATCGGTCTTATCAAGGCAGTGGACCAATTTGATCCGACTCGAGACGTAAAGTTTGAAACCTACGCAATTGCACTCATCAGAGGCGCAATCCTCGAAATGCTAAGAGATGAAGACTGGGTTCCCCGCTCCATCAGAGAAAAGCTTAAAGCCCTTGACCGCACCATGATGTCGCTGGAAACCAAAAATGGTCACCCGGCATCAGATGTAGAAATTGCCGAAGCAATGCAGATAAGCCGAGAGGAAGTGAGCGAATTAATGGTTCGAATGGGTCGAACCAACATCTACTCCCTAGATGACATTCTCGGAACCAGCGATGGTGACGACCACGTTTCCTTCATTGAGCTCTTAGCCGACAACGATGCCAATACAGGCGGCGAAGTTGAAGGAAAAGAAATTCGAAGAATTCTCACAAGTGGCGTAGATAACCTTCCCGAGAGAGAAAGATTAGTAATCGCTCTCTACTACTTCGAAGGTCTTACCTTCAAAGAAATTGGTCGAGTGCTAGGCGTCAGTGAAAGCCGAGTCTATCAACTCCACACCCAGGCAATGAACCGCCTGCGCAATTTCATGCGACAAGAAGGCGGAATCCAGGTTCGCTAAAAAAGCACCAACGACTTCTTAGACAAAACAAAACGGGGGCAGTTTTACTGCTCCCGTTTCTTTTTAAGTGCGCTCTCAGAGAGTCAACTCAGAGCTTTCTTATTCGAATATTCCTAAAGGCAACCAAGTCTCCGTGATCTTGGAACGCGATA
>JAPLCS010000401.1 GCA_026392145.1 Fimbriimonadales bacterium
CTCACTCTGAGCCGAAAAGGCGACCTTTACAAAGCCACGCTCAAACGGAAACCCCTATTCAACCTATCCCAACTCAAGTAGCTTCTTGATGTAAAGTGGAACCCCTTCTGTTGCAGGAAGCGCAATAGTTGAAACACCATTGCGCGCAGGAGGGTTGGGATCAATGATTGTGATTGGCTTGTTGCGTGCAATGTCAACCAGCCCAGCCGCAGGATAAACGTTTAGAGAAGTTCCAATTACAACAAATTCATCGCATTCAGTCACCCACTGAAGCGCGGTATCCCAATAAAACGGCGTCTCTTGAAAAAAGCAGATATGCGGTCGGAGCTGAGCACCGTCGCTAGCCAAATCACCAACTTTAATGTCCCCTCGAATTTCTTGACGAAGTTCTGAATCTTCAACACTTCTTCTAGCGACAAAAATTTCACCGTGCAGGTGGAGAATCTTCGTACTACCAGCGCGCTCATGTAAGTCATCAATGTTCTGAGTAATAATCCGAACTTCGTAAAACTGCTCTAAATTAGCGAGTGCAAAATGAGCCGAATTGGGTTGTGCTTCGGCCACAGCTTTGCGTCTTAAATTATAAAAGTCCAAAACCATTTCGGGATTCTTCTTTAATGCCTGAGGGGTACAAACTTCCTCAACGTTGTATCCCTCCCACAATCCATCCATATCTCTAAACGTCTGTAATCCAGACTCGCGTGAAATTCCAGCTCCCGAGAGTATGGTAATAATTTTCCTGCTCATGCGTAGTTAGGTTACATCGTTTAACCCCACCTCTGCCAACACTCTAAACACTGCAATCGCGCTACGATAAACTCAATGTATCCAGTTCTAGGGACAGCACTTCTTAAACCAAATGTGGCACCATCTACATGAAGATGAACGTTTATGCAATCTGGGTAGACCTCGTTGATTCGTCCCAAGATTTAGAATTCTTTCACGCAGTTCAACAGTTCATGAATCACTTTCAAGAACGAGGTCTAGTAGATGGATTTACAATTGAAAGGCGAAAATTTGGTTTCAGTCCGGATGGTCTGGGTGAATTTCACATAAGAATTCATACAAATACCCTTGATGCACTCGATCAAGCGTTCAATCTAGCCTCCACAAGAACGGGGGAAACGGAGATTCTTCATAAAGACGTCTTCTCAAGAGTGAAGAATTTCAAATCGGCACTCTACAGAACGTTCCCCGACCCAGGTCGTATCAACCGATGATTTTCTCCAACGACATCAAGCTGTCCTCACTGATAAAAGGAGTGATTGTTTTATCTGTTACCGGAGTACTCGGTTGCGGTGACTCAAAGACAATTCCATTCCTTGGACAGTGGAACGGCGAGTTTACGGTCTCAAAAGTGCTTCAGGGACCCAATACTCCACAAGATCAAAAACGACACTCTCTGAAGGGCTACTTGAAAATAGTCCTGAATAAGAAATCATATTCCATGCACTTAGAGGGAGAACAGCAAACAATCGATGTTCAAGGCAGTTGGAACTACTCAGGTAATCAGGTGACGCTTTCTCCAATCGATGTAAAAGTGGAGACAGCAGGGAAGGATGAAGGAGTTGATCCAAACCGAAAGTGGATACTTCCCGAGGACCTCTATGCTGCCTACTTAAAAAAGTTTGTCTTTAGACTTTCAAAAGACGGAAACACGCTTCAGGGATTAGACACAACCATCGTTATTCTTGAAGGAGCGCACGTCTTTAAGAAAGACTGAGCTAAACTATTTCCTCAAGTTTCTTTGGTTGCAACGATGCACACTACACACGGCCTCAATTCACTTGGTTCGATGATCTTTGCTTCGCGAGATCGTTTTCCCCAACGACCAGCACTGTTAGTGCCGGTTGGCAAGGAATTTGAAACCGTCACCTACACCGACTTTGTCAAGAAAATCGAGGCATTTGCAGGCTTTCTTGTTTCAAAAGGTTTAGTCAAAGGTGACCGCATGGTCATTCTCGGTGAAAACTGTGCCGAGTGGCATTACGCCCATTATGCAGCTCAGTCACTGGGCATAGTGTTGGTCCCAATTTATCCAACCCTGCCTAAAGACCAGGCTGAATATATTGCAAAGGATTCGGGTGCGAAGCTCGCCTTTGTCGGCTCAGATGAACATGCAGCCAAACTTATTGATGTTGCAGGGTGCACTGTCGTACCGCTTAAGGAAACTCCAAATAACACCCTCGATGAACCAACCTGGCAAGCACTAAGAAACCAAGTAGATTCAACCGATCTTTGCATGTTCATTTACACTAGCGGAACGACCGGTCTTCCTAAGGGGGCTATGCTCACGCACGAAGCCTTCTTAACCGTAGTTCATGCAGCAAAAGAGTTTCTGGACTTCGATGAAAGTTGTGTGTTTATGGAATTTCTTCCACTGTCACATGTTTTTGAACAGATTGCCAGTACGCTCTGTTTCTTTTGCGCAGGATGCGTAGGGATAAACAAGAATCTAGCGTCCATGGCTTCAGATTTTTCAACGATTCAGCCAACCGCAATGGCTGCAGTTCCTCGATTCCTAGAAGCCTTCATGGAAAAAGTGTTGGATGGTGTAAAGAAGCAAAAACCTATTCAACAAAAACTTTTCCACTTGTATATTTCTCAAGGTGTTAAAAAAGCCCAGGGAGGTTTTGCTCCTTTGCACGCTCCACTTGACCGCATTGTTGGGACAAAAATCCGAGCACGTTTAGGCGGAAGACTTCAGACCGTTATCTCTGGTGGTGCCGCACTACCTAAACATGTTGCAGAGTTCTATCTCGCCCTCCGACTGGACATTCTCCAAGGCTATGGACTCACTGAAACGTGCGGAGGCTCATGTGTAAACCATCGAACAAGAAACAAGTACTGGACAGTGGGAGAACCCATTGGGGTTGAACTTATGATTGCCTCTGATGGAGAAGTTCTCCTTCGAGGTCCATCTGTTATGAAGGGATACCACAACCTTCCAGAAGAAACCGCTAAGGCGATTGATGCTGATGGATGGTTCCATACAGGTGATATTGGAGAGATGGAAGGCGCCTCTCTAAAAATTACCGATCGCAAGAAGGACATCTTAGTCCTTGGCAATGGTAAAAATGTGGCTCCTCAGCCCATCGAAAACAGAATCAAAGAATCAAACTACATCAGCGAAGCGGTTGTACTTGGTGACGGAATGGACTACTGCGTGGCTCTAATCATGCCAGCTATAGACATTATCCGAACCGAATTAAAGCTATCCGAACAACTTCACCATTGAAAATGGGATGCTGACTCCAACCCTCAAAGTTAAGCGAAAAGTGGTGAAGGAAAAATACGCTGATTTAATTCAATCTTTAGGCTAGCAGGAACCAAACCTAGCTAGTTAATTGTATAAATGAAAGATGAAGGCAGTTATAACTTCTTTATTGGTGATTGCAAGTGTTCAGTCCTTTGCTAGCCAAGAACTTACCGTTGGCGATAAGGCACCGGCACTTAAAGTTGCCAACTGGGTCAAAGGAAAACCAGTGAACCTTGGAAAAGGAAGCTACACCGTTGTGGAGTTTTGGGCAACATGGTGTGGTCCATGTAAGCAATCAATTCCTCACCTCTCCGATATGGCAAATGCCTACAAAGGCAAAGTGAACTTTGTGGGAGTCAGCGTTTGGGAGAGCAAACCTATTGATTACACGACTAAGGTTCCAGCCTTTGTAAAAGAAATGGGTTCAAAAATGAACTATAACGTTGCCACCGATACATCGGATCAACACATGGCGAAGCAGTGGCTCCAAGCCGCCGGAGAAAACGGTATCCCATCTGCTTTTCTTATCGATCCCAAAGGAACTGTGGTATGGATTGGTCATCCTATGGATGGACTGGACAAGGCAATAGACGCAAACCTTTCAGGAAAGTTTGACCTTCAAGCAGCTATTAAAGCAAGAAAAGATGCCAAAGAAGAGCAAGCTAAGCAAATGAAAATGATGGAGGAATTCCAAAAGAATTTTGCCAAAATTGTCGAAGCTCAAAGAGCCAAGAAATGGGATGATGTACTTGCCGAGGCCGAAAAGCTTGAAAAGGAAAAGCCAGAAATGGCAATCTACTGCATGCACTACCGCCTGAGCGCTATGATCGAGTCAAATAATCCTGGTCTTGTAAACTACCTTACAAGTCTAATGTCAAATCCTGAACTTGAACGATCATCTCCAGATTTTATGAATCAACTGGCTTGGATGGTTGTTGAAAGAGACCTAAAACTCAATAATGCAGTCTATGAAGCCGCTTGCAAACTCACATCCAAATCAGTTCAAATGAATCCAAGTGACGGCTTGAACATGCAAACGTTGGCACTTGCTCACTGGAGATGTGGCAACAAGGCACAAGCTCTAGAGGTTCAAAAGAAAGCAGTGGAACTCGTATCCAAAGATAAGTCAGTTCCGGCCGAAGCACTTCAAGAATTGAAGAACAGGCTAAAAGAGTACGGCGGCTAACTACAATCTAAGAATTACAAACAGGGAACTGTATACTTGCAGTCCCCTGTTTTTTTTAATCGAA
>JAPLCS010000238.1 GCA_026392145.1 Fimbriimonadales bacterium
CTTCCCACACTGCAACATTACAACTCATCAACTTGGCAACCCCATTATCAAAGTCAATTCGATGGTCACCAGAGTGCATAAAGTGCTCCAGCTTCTCTTCAACAGACTGATCAGAAATCCCAAGAACTTCAGCTCCACGTTGGATTGTCAATTGGTTATCAGCAATCGCACGAATCACCAACTCTTCCACAAGGGCGGGATAGCGAGCCCATAGCACGTCGAGCAACTCAGTCAAACGTTCAGGGGACTGTGAGCCAATCTTCGTAAGTTGTTCAATCTGCCAGGATTCAAAAGGAAGCGCCATTGTTCGTAATCACAGATAAGGTTTATAACGAGCAACGCTGATCGCCGAGTTCATTATGGCAAGACCAAACCCAAAATCTACGCAGGTTTCAACCCAAGAAATAACTTTTTAAGAAAGATTCTAAATGAGACAAGTATTTTTCCGAGTCTTCCCATCGAGCCTCTGAATGGTTGCGTCCCGCAAACCATACAATCTCCTTTGGTCCCTTCAAAGCATCATAGTTAGACTTAGCGGCATGTGGGCTCGCCAGAACATCTGCCTCACCATGCAAAATCAGAGTCGGTTTGTTCACCATCGACAATGCCTTGGATACATACACTGATTTCGGATTCATACCTGCGAGCGGAATGCCAACATAAACCGCTGGTGCTAGCACCAATCTCGCAATCTTGCCACCGATAAAAAACCACCAGCCATCAACAGCATCTGAGAGTCGGTCGTATGCGGAATCTAGAACCAATCCATCTACCAATTCGGGATATTGAGCCGCAAAGAAACTCGATGCAGCTGCACCCATACTGGACCCTAAGCAAACAATCTTTGCCCCAGGATATCGTGCCCTTGCAGCCTCAACGATTACTTTTAAATCACTTACCTCACTCAGCCCGAAACCCGACTTCTTCCCGCCTGACTTTCCGTGAGCTCGAAAATCAAAAAAAACAGAAGCACATCCCCATTGGCTGAGTGGAAACGCCAAGGGCGATAACTCAGCTCGATTCATCATGTAGCCATGCGCACACACCACGACAACCTTGGGCGGTTCCTGGTGGTCTAAATCCGACCACCATCCGTGTAAAGTGTGCTTGGATTTGTACTGAGCTCCGTCTTCAGAAGCAATAGAAAACTCCTCTTGCTTGCATCCAACATAACCAGGAGAAATGAAAATAGGTGTCCTAAACGGATGGATGAATAGCAAAGAAACCCCTACCAACACCAGGAGGTACAACCCTACTACCACGAAAAGAACCCACCACATTTCTATCCCTCAGTATGAAACATGTACCGAAACATACGATTGTGTTTGCAATCCCTGAACTTTATTTGGAACAATGAACCTAACCACCATGTATGCATTGAATTTTTACTCAGATCTCTACGGCGACGTGCTTAAAAATAACCGAAAAACCGTCACCATTCGACTAGGAGACAAGAGCACAAAATATGAAGACGGCATGGTGGTGTGGGTAACCGTAGGACCGCGATTCGGCAGGCGACAAAAACTTTACAGTGCAATTATTGACCGAGTCGAAGTCAAGCCAATAGCAGACCTATCACCCCGAGATATTGAACGCGAGAACCCTGAATTCAGATCGCAGGATGATGTCATCGCGCTTCTGAGCCGCGTTTACGGCGACCTAATCACTCCCAACCATCAAGTGACCGTTATTTACTTCAGCCGAATTGATGAATGATTGGCAGGGGATGATTAGCTGAGATGGATGCACCAGGAGTTTGCCATGTTACGCAAGACTTTTCTTTCTTCTTTTTGTTAGGCTACTACACAAATTTTACAAAATTCTCACTATAATCGCCTTAGGTACTTATGAAAAGAAAAGCTTCAAGTGGATTGAAAAATTTGAAGTGATTGCCTTCGTCGTAGCACTCTCCGCAATCTTCTTTCCATCAGTTACCCAACCTCATCAAGCCAAATTTATAGCCCCGAAGAAGATAACAACTACGTAAAAAATCTACACAATGATCACTTCAACGACCAAAGATTCAGGAGACAATAACCTATGAGAGCACTCCGTATAACGGCACTAGTTACTCTATCACTCAGCGTTCTCGGAGCTGGGGTGATTTACTCAAAAAATGCTCGTGTGGGCTGGAATGACCAGAAAACCAAGTATCGGCTCCCAAATGGATGGAGTGTAAGCCCTGTAGGTGACTTAATTGAGTTACCCGGAGATATGCCGGGCGGAATAACCTTCATCGAGGGTGGAACAAAAGCAATTGTCAATACCTGTGGCTTTCATGATCACTCTGTAAACTTAATTGACCTCAAGCAAAAGAAAGTGCTTCAGTCTCTCCCTATTGACAAAAACTGGATTGGTCTCACCCAAACTAGAAATGGAGAAATACTCACCTCAGCGGCAAAACCATCAAAAAGTGAGGCCATGCACCGCTACAAAATCGAAAATGGCAGCCTTACTCAAATTGCCGATGTCTCAATTCCAGAGTTGACGGCAGACAGAACTTTTGTCTCCTCAATGATTGAAGGAAAGGACTCTACTTATGTCTTGAATATCCAAACGGACGAAGTCCTAAAGCTTGATTCAAACCATAACGTTATCACCAAAGCTAAGGTTGGGTATCGACCCTACGGCATTGCTGAGTCACCCAATGCAGACCTAGTGGCTATCTCGAATTGGGGAGATAAGAGTGTCTCAGTTCTCGATGCAAAGACCTTGAAAGAACTCTACAGGCTCAAAACTGGACCTCATCCAACGGCACTTGTTTATCATCCAGACGGAAGACTTTTTGTTGCCAACTCTGGCGCTGACTTTATATCAGTATTTTCAGATCAAGAGGAGCAAGAGCGAATCAATGTCGGACTAGGTTTTGAACAATCGATTGGAACAGTACCGATTTCCTTAGCATTCACTCCAAACCACAAAACCTTATTTGTAGCCAATGCTGGCAATAACTGCGTGGCCAAAGTAGACGTTTCCGTTCAAGAAAGTAGCCATGTTGACGGATTTATTCCCACGGACCGCTACCCTGCACTAGTTTCTGTAACACCAGACGGCAAAACGCTCGTTATCGGAACCGCAAAAGGCAAATATGGTCCAAACGCAGGCTCAGTCGTAAACGAAAACACCAAGGGTTTACGCAACAAAGGTACTGCTGGTCAGTATCAATACATTGGGGCACAACTGACAGGTCAGCTAGCTATCTTGCCGATTCCATCTGATTCGCAGCTAAAATCGTTCTCCGAGATAGCACGTTCCAATGCTCATAGCATCATAAAAGACCAACCAACAGCCACCAACTCTAGTCTGATTCAAAAAGAAGCCTTTGACAAAATCAAGCATGTGATCTATGTCATCAGAGAGAACAGAACCTACGATCAGGTTCTTGGTGACATCAAAAAAGGAAACGGAGATTCATCGCTGACTATCTTCGGCGAAAAAATAACTCCGAACGGGCACAAAATAGCAAACAACTTTGTACTCTTTGACAATCTGTATGCTGATGGGGAGTGCTCCCAGGCGGGCCACCAATGGACTGATGCCGGCTATGCAACGGATTATTGTGAGAAACAGTGGGTACTTGGATACTCAAGGCGAGGTCAAGTTGAAAGTGATTCCCGACTAACTTCTTCTCCAGGCGACTACATTTGGGCTCGTGCCAGAAGAGTTGGACTCTCTGCTCGAGTATACGGCGAATATGTCGATGTCCAAGAAGACCACAATTCTCTCAACAACCCAGAAATGAAAGCAAATCCAGAAAGATATGGATACAGTGAATCATTCGAAAAGCTATTTGCTAACGATGCTAGGGACTCAGAAAAGGTCGATGACTTTATCAGAGAACTGAAAGAAGCTGAAAAGAAAGGCAAGTGGCACAACCTCATGGTAATGGCACTTCCGGATGATCACACTCATGGATTTAGTCCGGGGACACTTTCCCCGCGAGCAATGGTCGCGGACAATGACTTAGCAATAGGCAAACTCGTTGACGCAGTCTCTCACTCTAAGTTCTGGGCCAACACCGCAATTTTTATCATTCAAGACGATGCACAAGATGGTCCTGATCATGTAGATTCTCATCGAACGGTAGGTTATGTGGTTTCCCCCTATACCAAGCGCGGAGTGGTTGACTCAACTCATTACACAACCTCGTCAATGCTTCGCACCATTGGGCTCATGCTAGGATTTGATCCACTCACCCAATACGATGCGGCGGCAATGCCTATGCACAACGCATTCAATTCGGTTCCTGATCTCACTCCATTCAACTTAGTAACACCGCTTGTTGATTTGGAAGAAAGAAACCCAAAGAAAGGGGCACTTGCCAACTGGTCTAAGAAACTCGACTTTTCTGACATCGATAAAGCCGACTTTGACCAGTTAAACCGATTGCTTTGGGCCGGTTACAAACCGGGAATTCCCTATCCAACTCCAATTCGGCACTGAACTCTCGTTGACATAAATCTATAAGGCAAAGTAGGCGTGGGCATTGTCGTAAGAAATCTCTCTTACCATTGCCCCGACCAACTCAAAATCGTTTGGCAATTCTCCACGCTCCATTTCGCTTCCAAGGAGATTACAAAGCACCCGCCTAAAATATTCATGTCGAGGGTACGAAAGGAAACTTCGTGAGTCGGTAATCATCCCCACAAATCGTCGCAATAATCCAATGTTCGAAAGGGCGTTCATCTGCCACTCAATCCCCTCCTTTTGGTCCAAATACCACCATCCGCTACCAAATTGAATCTTGCCCGGAACATCGCGCTGAAAATTTCCCGCCATAGTGGCAAACACATAGTTATCGTTCGGATTCACGTTGTAAAGAATCATCTTTGGGAGATTGTCTTCAGCGTCCAAAGTATCCAAATATCGTGACAGATGCTCCGCTTGCTTAAAGTCACCAATACTATCAAAACCTGAATCAGGTCCCAAATCTCTTCTTGCCCTTGAACTGTTGTTTCTCAACGGTCCTAAATGAAGTTGCTTGGTCCATCCCATCTCCGCATCCCAACGCCCAAACTCAAGCATTAAGAACGCAGCAAATCCTGCCTTTTCATCAGGCGACGAAGCAACATTGGACCTTGTCTGGGCAAAAACTCGTCTCGCTTCGAACAAAGTGCAAGGTTCTGAAAAAGCGTAATTAAGACCGTGATCAGAAAGCCGGCAACCTATCTCATGAAAGTCTTGATGTCGCTGCTTCAAAGTTGAGAGTAAATCATCAAAAGAAAAGATAGTGGATCCGGTTACGGTCTCCAAATTCGACAAAAATTGGTTAAAAACTGATGGACTATCTACCAAAAGTGCCTTATCTGGTCGGAATGCTGGTCGCACTTTCGTCCCTAGATTCAAAGATTGAATCTGCCGATGGACTTCTAACCAAAGAATCTGAAGGATCATCGGTAGTGCAAACTACCGCAACATTCTGTTGCTCTAAAATGTCATGCACCCTCAACTTTGGTAATTTTGAATTCGCTTCCTCCCAAATTGAACATGCACTATTGCTATTGATTGTTGAATCAATCCCAAAATATCTCTGCAACTCCAAATGAGACCAATGATACAGCGGATTCCTCAACGCATAAGGCATGGTTGCACACCATGCATCATGTTTATCCCGAGGACTTCCACCACCAGTAATGAGAGACTCATCAACTCCGTTGGCCCGCATTGCACGCCACTTATAGTGATCGCCCTCTAACCAAATCGCTGATAAATTCTCAAACTCGCGATTCTCTGCAATCTCATTCGGAGGCAGATGGCAATGATAGTCATAGATTGGTTGAGTTTGAGCAAACTCAAAATACAACCGCTCGGCGGAGCAGTTAGTTAACAAAAAAGTATCAGGAATCTTCATTTTTCAACTCTGAACTCAAATCAAGCCCACGGATCAACTACTAACTTGAATGCGCCCTTTTCATCCGGATTTGAAGTAATTTTTTCAAACCATCCTGGCGCCTCTTCCAACTTGATTGGGGTCAACCAATCTTTAACTTTGAATTTTCCACTCTCCAACCAAGCCAATGCTTTTGGATAGTCCCCAACCTCAAAATTGCAGCTCGTTACAAGGCGTCTCTCCGAACCTAATCGCAAGAAATTAAGCGGAATCTCTTCGTCATGAACAGCCAAGTTGACCAAAGTGCCCACCTTGCCAAGTACAGAAATTCCCAGAGCTAGTGATTCGTGGGTCCCAACCGTATCAAAAACGCTTCCAAATCCACTTGGTGCTAACAGCTTTAATTTCGCTTGAATTTCTTCTTGGCTCATCTTGGCAACATTTATGGCATGCCCAATCCCTTGTTTCTTTGCCATATCGATAGCGTCTTCACTTCGATCAAGCAAAACCGCAAACGATGCTCCCTGAGCCAAAGAAGCTTTGGCGACTCCGTTGCCCGCAGGCCCAGCACCTATGCAAAGAATCGGACGACCATTTTGAACATGTCCCACTTCTGATACATGCACACAAACCGCCAAAATATCCATCATTGCC